>JAJFML010000047.1 GCA_021772195.1 Chlamydiota bacterium
GGGAGCAGGAAATATTTCTAATTTTTTATCAGCGCCAATGCTGTGCTTTGCAATCCAGATCATGAGCGTGGGTAAAAAACCCAGAAGAAGAGCACATCCAATACCGCCAGCGTAACCAAGCGCAACTAGGAAGATGCCAGGATTTGTGATAGCTATAAAAGTCGGAGGAAGGAAGGTAATTGTCCACAGAAGAAGTTTATTCCATCCTTTCTTCGATAGTGAGAGGCCATCGGATAAAAAATCAAAAAGCCCAAGTGTTACACCCAAAAAGGAAGTTGTAATGGCAAAAAAGGAGAAAAACTGTCCAGCTTGATAGACCGCGTCAGCATTTGCGTGGTACTTAAGAGGATCAATTGCAGTGAGCCCTTTTGCTTTGGCCTCCATTAGGCCATGCATACCCTCTACAGGAACAATGCCGAGGATAAGAAACTCCCAGAGAACGTAAACTAGAAAGACTGCGGTAGTACCCAAAATAATTGCGAGTCTTAAGTCCCTCTTATTACGATTTAGGTAGGTCACCAAGCTAGGTATTGTTCCTTGGTAACTAAATGAAGTGAAAATAACTGGCAGTCCCAAAAAGGCCGCTGAAAAATCCATATGCTCCAAATAAGAGAGATTTACGCTTTCAAAACCGATTCCTACAAAAAAAAGGTATGATCCGATAAGCCCTACCATCACAACTAAATTGATACGATCTACAGCCCCTGCGCCATAATAGACAACTCCGCTAAAAATAAGCATGAATAGGAGTGAGCCTGCCCAGGGGTCGATTTCTAAAAAGCTAGAGATTAGATTTCCACCAACAGAGATGTAGGCAATCGAGAGAGAGTAGAAGAGAAAAAGGTAAAGAATCCAAGCTGTGATTTTACCACCCCTACCCAAATAATGACTTGCAATGGAAATAATATTTGAATTCGGAGGCATACGAAAGCAGAGCTCGAGAAGGTAGAGACCTGTCACAGTCATAAAAATCCAGCAGAGAAAATAGACGAAAAGAGAGGGTAAAAACCCGCCTACTCCTGTAACAATAGGAAGCGCTAGCATACCTGCTCCAATAGCAGTTCCAGCAACAATTAGGGTACCACCTAGTAGGTGGGATTTTTGAGTCATTGACTTTTTTGATTTTGATTGATAAAGTTCGAGTTACAGCGTATAATTTTCGTTAATAAAAAATCCATATTTTAATTTAGAATCTTGCAACCTAAAATTTACTCAATCGACAACCACAGCATCACGGCAGACAAGATAGATAAGCATGCTTTCTATGTTGTGGAAAAGCTAAAGCAGAACGGTTATATTGCCTACCTTGTAGGTGGATCTGTTCGCGACCTTCTGCTTGGTAAAAAACCGAAAGACTATGACATCTCAACGAGCGCAAAGCCAGAAGAGATCAAGGCCCTTTTTCGCAATTGCATTCTCATCGGGAAGCGCTTTCGTCTAGCACATGTTCGTTTCGGAAGAAAGATCATCGAAGTTGCTACCTTTAGGACCGGCGACACGGAAACCTCTGCTCTCATCGTCCGCGATAATGATTTTGGAACAGAAGAGCAAGATGTGCTTCGAAGAGATTTTACAATCAATGGTCTCTTTTACGACCCTGAATCAGGTACAATCATCGATTATGTAGGCGGCTATCCAGATATTGAAAAGAGGGTTCTTCGCACCATTGGAAACCCCGAAGTTAGATTTAGGCAAGATCCCGTTCGCATGATTCGGCTTCTAAAATTCAAGGCAAGATTTGATCTAGACATCGATCCGAAAGCACACGCTGCGCTCGACACCTGCAAAGAGGATATCGTCAAAAGCTCACAAGCTAGAATCTTTGAAGAGCTTCTTCGCATGCTTGAGTCGGGATCATCCAGCCCCTTTTTCAAAAGGCTTTCCGAGTATGGCCTTCTAAGTCTCCTCATGCCTAATCTCGATGAACATTTAGACTCCCCCGAAATATTCCACCTACTAGACCACATCGATGCCGAGACAAAAGAGTCCGAATTTTCCCGATCTCTTTTAGCTACCTGCCTTCTCTTTCCCATCTTTGAAAAAGAGCTTGGAAAGAAAACCTTTGAAAGAGAGCCCCACCTTGGCATGCTTTCTCAAAAAGCGAACAAATTGATCGATCATATTTTCCAACCTTTTTTCCACATCCCAAGAAGAATGCGCGGAACGATGATTTTTATTCTCACCTCCCAATTCAGATTTGTTCCCCTCTTTGACAAAACAAAGCGAAAGCTACGCATTCCCAAAGACCCTAACTTCGACCATGCACTCAAATTTTTCAAAATTAGATGTTCTCTCAATCCCGAGTTCGATCCGATCTATGAGCGCTGGAAAGAGGCATCTATTAAAGCTCCTCCCAAGAAAAAAACGCGTAAAAGACGAAAGAAAAATGAGCCAACTGAAAAGTGATGAGATTCAATTAGATAACCTCACCATTAATTGGACAGGCCCCTCTCTTGATGAGGGAAAGATGCCCGCCCTTTTCTATTTTGCTCTAACCGGTTTTGAAAGCTTAACCCTCGATCCCTTCAACCAAATCGTTCAATTTTTACATGGCAAGAAGATCCGCATCTTCTCTCTTACGCTTCCTGGACATGGCGAAAAGCTCTCCCCTACTAAAGCGATTGCCTTTTGGGCAGAAGAGATCAAACAGGGCAAAAAACTCATTGATGAGTTCATACAAGATGCAAAAAGAGCAATTACCCATCTCGAAAGTCTTGAGTTGATCTCTAAATTATGCGCAGCTGGCCTCTCCCGAGGCGGCTTTATTGCAGCCCACTTAGCGGCTCAAGATCCGAGAGTAGACTCTCTTCTCTGTTTTGCTCCCATGATCGACCTTGCCTACATGTCCGAATTTGATACCTTAAAAAACGATCCTTATGTCCAAAAAATGCACTTGTCTAACTTAATAGATGACCTTGCTAACAGACCTGTTCGTTTCTATGTCGGAAACCGTGACGCAAGAGTAGGAACTAGAAACTGTTTTGATTTTATCGAAGCTCTCACAGAAAAATCCTTCGAGAAAAACAGAAACCTTATTCCTTCCGAACTGATTTTAAAGCCATCGATTGGAAGAGATGGTCATGGAACCTCTCCTGAAACTTTTAAAGATGGCGCTGAATGGATCTGCAAAAACCTTCTTTAGACTACTTTATAATGGCCGCAGAGCCTAGTGCCGACCTTCACGGTGCGGAGCTAATAAAAGAGCTCAAAAAAAATCACCCGACATGCCGAATAGCTAGCGTATCAGGCCCTAAAATGCGTGAGCTAAACACAGAAGTAATTCTCCCCATGGAAAAGCTTCTAGCTATGGGCTTCATTGATATTATCTCTGCCATGCCAAGACTTGTCTTTATCTTCTATAAACTCCTTGGCACGATCCTAAAGCTCAACCCCAAAGTCTGCATCTTTATCGACTACCCTGGATTTAATCTGCGCCTAGAGCGCGCGCTTCGAAAAAAAGGCTACAAAGGAAAACTAATCCACTACGTCTCACCTACTGTATGGGCTTGGTCAAAAGGTAGAATTCCAATGATGGCACAAAATTTAGACCACCTTCTTACTATCTTTCCCTTTGAAGCTAAATGCTATGCTCACACAAATCTCAAAGTATCTTATGTGGGAAATCCTCTTGTGCATCAAATTGCCCCCTCACAAGCTAAAAAAAAATATATCTCTCTTTTTCCTGGAAGCAGAACAAAAGAGATTGAAAGAAACCTGCCCCTTCAAATTAAAGCACTTGAAAAATTAGAGAAAAAGAATTTTGAACTAGCTCTTTCAATCTCTCATGAAAAGCACCGCACTCTTATCAAAAAAATAATCTCAAAGAGCTCACTTAAAATGGAGCTAATAGAGCCCAAAGACTCCTATGATCTGATGCAAAACACCTATCTTGCCATCGCAACATCTGGAACAGTCACACTGGAACTTGCGCTTCATAGAGTTCCCACTATCGTTACCTTTGCTGTAAAACCTCTCGACCTCTTTATTGTAAGACGCATCCTAAAAATTGACCTTCCCTTTTACTGTATTGTCAACATTATCCAAAATGAA
>JAJFML010000048.1 GCA_021772195.1 Chlamydiota bacterium
GCTTAAAACAGCATGATCAAGGAATGGGCAGGACGGATAAATTTGAAGTCTATTCAAATGCAGCCATGGTTACCCTCAATCTTGTAAATAGATGGGATATCTACTCCACATTGGGAAATGGGAAAATTCATTCAAACTGGCGCGTTACAACGCCCTCCTCACAGAATAGAGTTGTATGTAGATCAAGCTATAAGTTTATATGGTCTGTTGGCACAAATATCCAACTTCTCAACTGGGGGAACACTTCACTTGGAATAGGTGGAAAATATACAGAGTTTGATCCTGATCTTCGCTCGATTTCCATTGATGGTAAATGGATGAATCCTGAAAGCGGCAGATATACTTTTAATGAGTGGCAGGTAAATTTAGGGTTTTCTCACAAAGTTTTCTTTCTGGTTCCCTACGTAGGGGTTAAATATTCGTGTGTTAACGGACATTTAACTGCGCCTCACACTTTAGGCATTGCTTCCGATGGAGGGTCTCAGAATAGTTTTGATAGTAGAGACCGATTTGGACTTTACCTTGGCACATCCATTACTAGTGGTGATTATGTTATGGTGAATTTGGAGACTAGATTGATTGATGAGGAAGCTGTTACTATCTTGGCTGACTTGCGCTTCTAAAAAAGTTTTATATGAGATGCTTTTTTCTTTTTTTCTACATTCCTTTGACTCTATTTTCCTCGCAAGTGGGGAATTTTATGGAACCCGCTCTTCTGGGAAAGGGTTTTTTTATCCTAGATAAATCTCTTGTAAATGTTCGCTCGGGAACTTTGTATGAGAGGCTTTACAAGAAGAGACTTGAACCTGGCGGAGCTGAGATAGAAAAGCGAATTTATGCAGGCTCTTTAACTCTCAACATTTGTGAGATACTCGACTTATATACTCAATTAGGCAGCCTTAAATTAGAGTCAAAGTATAACTCTCAGCATAAGAAAGACAATTCATTTGTAGCTACGACGGGAGCTAAACTTATTCTTATCAAAATAAAGAATACAGCTTTTGGAACGGACGTAAAATATCAAATTAGTCACTCGTTTTGTTTTAGAGAGTGGCAAATTGCAGCTGGCCTTTCCCAAAAAATTTACATTTTTGTCCCCTATGCTGGAATAACATTTACAGGAACAGAGGTTAAAATCAAAGAGCCTGAAATATCTAGATCGTTTGAAAATAAAAATCGAATTGGAATAACTCTTGGTTCATCTATCGCTCTAGGCTCTCTCTTTTATGCTAATTTTGAGGGTAGGCTTATCGATGAAACGGCTTTCTCTACTTCTATTGAAACTAGATTCTAGAAGCTCTATACCTAAAATCATTTAATAGTCAGTTTTGGAAAAATTTTTCGAAGTTGAATCTTATCGCAATCCTTCCTATAATGAATAGGCCTAAAAATTCTCTAAAGATAAGGAAAGTGCTTGTTCAATGATGGTTAGATTGCTCGGTTTTATTTTTTTCTCCTCACTTGTATGTACACTCTATGCTCAGGATGAAGTTGCCCAAGATGATAATGCTCAGGAAATTCTTTTTGAGGATACTTCCGATCAAGATCGTGATATGGATGCTTTAAGAAAATGGATCAGAGAGAAAAGATTGATCACGACAAAAGAGACTGGCGGCGATCTCTCAATTAGTGGTGATGTCCGCTTTAATTTTGCGGATATTAGCGAGAAAAGAGATGGTATTAGACAAAGAGGTCACCATGCAGCTACATCAAGCCCTGCAAGGCCCTATCAGGTCGCATTTAATCTGTTATTAGACTTCCGTACAGAGAGAACTTGGGCTGCTGCAAAAATAGGCTACAAAAATGAAATGGGTGTTCAATCTGGCACCAGCAATAAAATTAAGCTATCTAAAGCATTTTTTGGTGGTCGTCTTATCAATGGGGACTCCTTTACTCTTGATGGTGAACTTGGTAGACGATCTTTAGGAAATGTTTTTGACTCGAGAGTTCAGTTTGCATCTACTTATGATGGAGCTCTTGTCAGATTTAGTAAGGCTTTTGAGTCTCTTGGTGATTACTACACTAACCTAGGTGTTTTTCTTATCAATAATAGAAGGGATTACTACGGCGTTGCAACTGAGATGGGATTCTTAAATATTGGTAATACTGGTGCTTTACTTAAGGCTTCCTACATTGATTGGAAAAAGTATCACGGTAAAAAACGCAAAACTCCTGATGATTTACGTTTTAATTTTCGCGTCTCTCAACTTCTACTAGGGTACCAATTTAAGCCTGAATCTTGGCCTAAATTGATCAAATTCTATGCAGCGGGCCTTTTTAATGATGCTGCAGAGAAAATGTCAGGAATATTTACCCCAATGCTTCCTCCTGTTCCTACTCCGGAAGATATTTCTGAGTTTGACAAATTGACTGAGAAGCTATCAAAAGTGAAGAATAAAAGGTACAACTGGGCTTGGTATGCAGGCTTTTCAATTGGACAAGCTAGAAAGAAAGGCGATTGGGCAATTGATACAAACTATCAATGGGTACAAGCTCAAGCCATTCCTGACTTTGATGTTTCAGGAATTTCTAGAGGTAATGCGCAAAATATAGGTATGTACATCTTAGATGAGAACCACGGAGCTCCTATTCTTACAAACCTTTGTACCGCAACAGGAAATGCGAACTACCATGGTTGGATTTTTTCTGCTCTCTATGCATTTACCAATAATATCACTCTTACTCAACAGGTTGAGATTTCAAATACATTGAATAAGTGCGTAGGCCCGAATCTTAGCTATAAGCAGTTTAAGATGGAGCTGCTCTTTACTTTCTAGCAAGAAAATCTATTTTCCAAACGAATAGACCATCGACTTTTTGCTTAAGATTCCACCTTCTCTCTTTTCTTCTCTCGATTGTACATAAATGAGGTCTTCGCTCGACTTGCCAAAGATCTTCTGATAGGCAGAATAGATCTCTTCTTTATTGTAATTTGGCGGGATGAAAAGAACGATATGTAAATCTTTTGATTTAAGATTTCGAGTTTTTGTAAACAGCCTTTGAAGGGTGGTATTAAAGTTAGTTGAGGGGGAAAGAAGGTAGATCGAATTGAGTATTCCGGAGACCCAAGGGAATCTCTCAAAAGCAGATGCAAGCATGATAAATTTTATATTTTTGCAGAGGAAAAAAAGCATAAATACATCGAGAAAGGAATTCTTTTGCTTAATGATGATAGAACCGGGTTTAGGAAGTTCTGTATCCGTATTTAGATGATAGAATTTAAGAAGAACTTTTTCAGTGAAATAAGGGAAAAAGAAAGAGCTCATTCGGGCGGATATGGTTCCATTAAAAATGAGAGCTAGAACGCCGATCATTGAGAAGCTGCCAGCT
>JAJFML010000049.1 GCA_021772195.1 Chlamydiota bacterium
ACTCTACACACGCATACACCTATTTCCCACTGAGGACACTAACAACTATCAAACTGACCTATTACATCTCCATCTTGTTCAGCAACGTTTAGGTAAACCATTACCACAGAAGCTCTGCACAGATAGCAAATTTTGCAATCAAGATGATGAATCAGGAGATTGGGTTTTAAAACCTATTGAGACAGATATCTCTCATATTTTACCCTTCGAAGAGCAAATTAGACTATCTGCAAACGCCCGAGAAGATACAAAAAATGATGACCTAGAAGATTTCATTGACCTGCTTAGATTGATGCTAGAGCCTAATCCAGATGAGCGATTTACTTTCAGTGATGCTCTTTGTCACCCCTTTTTATTGTTAGAAGCTGAAGAGAAGGAAACAAGTTCTGCTTCAGACTGAACTCTATATATCGTTCATAGACCAAAACCCTTGTTTTGCGGTTGAAATTGTGTTATAATTCTTTTTACAAAAGATGAGATTTCACATGTTTAAAGCATTAAGCTCCACATTTAAAAAGTTCAAAAACGCCTTTTCAAAACTTCGCTTTACATTAGGAAGTAAACTAAAAAATTTACTTACCAAGGGCGTTGATGACGATTCCTTTGAAGAGCTTGAAAGACTCTTCTATGAATCGGACTTAGGTGCTGAGTTTTCGATGGAGCTCGCCGAAAAAGTACGCAAACTCTCTCGAAAAAATGCGCAAATCACATCAGAAGAAATTATCGCAGAGCTCAAAAAAGAGGTCCTAACAGTCCTTGGAGAGGCTCCAACAGAGACTGTCCTTCAAACAAAGCCGCACGTAATCCTAGTTGTCGGCACAAACGGCTCCGGGAAAACGACCTCTATCGCCAAGCTCGCAAAAAAATACTCTGATGAGGGTAAAAAAGTTCTCATCTCTGCATCCGATACATTTAGAGCAGCTGCAATCGATCAAATAGCTACTTGGGCAGAAAGACTAAACGTCGATATCGTTAAATCCCAACCAGGCTCTGACCCCTCTGCTGTTGTCTTTGACGCCATCTCTTCTGCCATTGCTAAATCTTCTGATGTGGTGCTCGTTGATACCGCCGGTAGGCTCCACACCAAAACAGATCTAATGGTTGAACTCGAAAAAATCCAGCGTGTCATGAAAAAGCTCGTACCCGATGCTCCACACGAAACGCTTCTAGTCCTCGATGCGACCTGCGGGCAAAATGCCATCGATCAAGCCGAAATCTTCAATAGATACACACCCATCTCAAGCGTCATTCTTACGAAGCTAGATGGCACAGCAAAAGGCGGCGTGATCGTTGCTCTTAAAAAGCAAAAAGACCTTGAAGTGAAATACATCGGCCTCGGCGAACAGGCAAGTGATCTCATCCTATTTGACCCAGTTCCCTTTACAGACGCTCTTTTCAAAGCCGACTGACCCCTATTCAGATAATATTTTTGTAAGCCCGTTGATAATTTCTTCTGCAAATGCAGATCTTAACTTTTCATGCTGATCTAAAGGGCTCATCTTGGCCTCTCTGCCCTGAGTAACAGAGATCCATTTAGCAGGAGGTAGCTTAATCGAATTCGAGTGCTTAGCTACTTGAATTACTTTTTGAATGATTGCACTACCCCTAATTTTTTGGTTACTTTGCAATACTGTATATAACATCTTTCCAAGCCTTTTTTGAACAGCAGAATCTAAAGCAGTCATGTAGACTCTTATCATCTCCTTTTCTCCCCCTCCCCTATAGACATCTGGGTCAGTAGAACAGATGGCATCTTGTGTCATCCTAAATCCCGCTGCGCGGATGAGAGGTATTGAAATTGTATTGATCGTCTCCTCAGAGGGCCTAGCCTCAAACTCTGCAATTGCCTCTTCAAACATGAGAGGAGCATGAAGTAGAGGTGCACATTCCCGCAAAAACTGTAATCTATTTTTTGCATCGCTCCAAATAGCTCCAATGGCGAAAATATAATTTCCATCAGATAAAGAAGGCATTATCTTCTCGCGTTTTTCTCCAGACAAAAAATCGGCTTCATAAATCATTTTGAATTTTGTTCCAGGCGCAAAAAGACGTCCTCTCTCACAAAACTCAATGACGGAACATCTATTTGATACTGTTGCTGCCATTGATTTTCTCCAAATTAGATTTTTTTTGTGCCAGAGAAGATAAGTGACCCATCTATTTCATTCAATAAAGATTAGATCTTTACTCTTCTGAAAGATCTTGGTATCATTCTCGAAAAACCCCTCGGGTTAATTGATGCCACAACGTGTTTTATCATCGTTTTTTTCTTCTCAAACTCCTCTTAAGAAAAAGAGCCTCTCCCTCCAGTTTATTATTGCAGAATTAGTCCTCTCCTACTCGCTCATTGTTGATGCTAAAGAGTCAAAGCTTTTTCAAGATAATATGATTTTTGCCTCAAAGTTAGGTCCCTTTGATAAAATCACCTACTATATTGAAATTCTCTTCTCTGATATGCCCATGCCAGAGTTCTATCATACCTTAAAAAGGATGAAATCTGAGAAAAATTTTGGTGGCGCGCGCGATCTTTGCAAAGAGATATTAGAGAATACCACACTCTTTTTCGAAGAGTTTAAAGAAGATGAGAACGTTCTTTTTTCCCTTTGCAAACACAAAGATAGGCTCGATCAAATCTTACCTAACACCTTCGGTTTTTTTCTCAAAAGAGTTCATTCTAATGGATCGATGCATCAAATTATCGTAGATGGTTATAGTAAAAGAGGATTTAAAACC
>JAJFML010000050.1 GCA_021772195.1 Chlamydiota bacterium
GGACCCCAGCTGTAGCTAAAGGAAAGTAGTCAGTTTTTTTGTTATCAAAGCCTCCAATGACATGAGCGCCTAGGCTTAAGCCTAAGTATGCTTGTGTTTTTGAACTCGGAAAGGGAAAAAATAAGGGGTTAAAGTGAACTCCAGTGCCCATCAGCATTGAACTGCTCGCCTTGTCGGGGAGAAGCGCAGCAAGTGTTAAAGCAATATCTCCACCTACGTACTCGTGTTGAAAACGGTAGCCAACAGCCACTTTTGGAGCTGTTAGACCAATTTGTGGAATTATAAAATTAGCACCCGATGAGAAATAAAGAAAATTATTAGAGGGTGAAGATAGTTTTTCTTCTTTTGGAATAGTTAACGAAAAGTTTTCCTGAGCAAAAGAAAAACTTGTTAAAAAGATAAAAAATAGTATTAGTTGTTTTTTTCATGAGAGAGATAGTAGCATTTAATGCTATTTTACGCAAAAGTTCTATGAACAGGCTCCGGAAAAAGTCAAAAAGCAGATAGCAGATAAAATTCGCTACATCCGAAATGCTCTTCGAACAAAAGGTTAGAAAGAGACGCCATATGAAAGCGATGGAATAGGAAGAAGTAGAGAATTCATTCCGAGTTTAAGTTCAACAAATTGAGTTACATTTTTTGGGCGAAATTGATAACCAGTTACAAAAGCATATGAAAAGGCTCCACCTATTTTTCCATTGAAAGGATCGCTAAATAGGTGGGCTCCCAAACCAGCACCTAAGTACATCTGGCTATTTGGGTTGGGTTTGGGAAAATAAAGGTAGTTATATTGAAGTCCTGTGCTCCAAACATTTGGAAAATAGGCAAGTGTCTGAGATATATCTCCACCATGTTTTTTTTCCTGGTAACGGTAGCCAAGAGAAGCTTTCGGTAGAACTCCCGCAAAACCTCCTGACAAATAGAAATAACCATTTTTTGGGGTAATCATTTTTTCTTCAGGAAGTTTTAAAGAGAGATCATCAAAAGCAAAATTTACTGTTGAAAGTGACAGGAAAAAAAATAACAGTTTTTTCATAAGGTGCACTCTTGATTAAAAAAGGGAATAATATATCTTCAACATCTATTATTGAAAAGCATTTCAAGAACGGAGGTCAAGGGGGTTTTTTGAAATCTAAAACACAGCATTTATTCAGACCTTCCTTAAGAAAGATTTAATCTCTGTTTTGGTTCTTGTTGAGAGTTTATCTCTCCTAGCTTGCCTGAGCAGTTTTAATAGTGTTGCACCCCTCTTTTTTTTCTACAGGAGCTTACTCTTTTGGGATAAGAATGTAGTAGAGGATAGCTCCCAGGATCAGAATAATTCCGCCGATGATAATCGGCATCATGACCTCTTTTCCGCTCATGAATCCCGATAATAAAGGTCCTAAGAAAAGTCCAACAGATGTAAGAGATTGTTCGACTCCAAAGACTTTTCCTTGGTTCTTTTCGCCTGCTGCCTTTGATAGATAGGACATGAAGTTGATCCAGGCAAAGGCAGATCCTACACCTGCAAAGGCAAAAGAGATAAGGTATAGGTAGGGATTTTCAAACCCACTGATAGCAAGAATCGAAATGCCCGATATTAAGAGCCCAGGAATAATCATTTTTTTAGGGGCTACTCGGGAGCTAAAATAGTAAGAGGCTGCAAGAGATCCAAGAAGAAACCAAACAGCAAGAAATGCAGAGAAAAAGCCAATTCCTGACTGTGTATATTGAAACTTTAATGCTAGTATCGTTGGGTAAAATTGCTGATAGAAAAACCAACCTAATAGATATAAAAAGAGGATGAAGATCGGGTATCTTAGCTTCTTGTTTTGATAGCAGATTTTAAGAGCCATCAGCTCTTCTTTTATTCCATGCCCTTCCTTTCTTTTTTTAATGTAGGTCTCTTTGAAGCCAATGTAGACAGCGATCATATTCCCAATAAAGAGAAGAGTTAGAAGCCACATCGGCATCGCAAAATTGAAGAGGGAAAAGAAATGGGGGTTTGCCAAGATGCCACCGAGGGGAGGTCCAACAATCCAGGAAATTCCTGCAATCATTCCTATTTTTGCCATGTTTTTCGTGCGCGTACTATCTGAGCTAAGATCTCCAATCGATGCTTGAGCAAGGGGTAGATTTCCCGAAGCGCAGCCGGCTATGAGCCTTGAAACTAAGAGAATGATATAAGAGTAGTTATAAATCGAAAGAGCGGAGAGAAAATTTGCGATCGTGGAGATAAAAAGCGTTGAAATAAGCACCCTTCTTCTTCCTATGTGATCGGAAAGAGCTCCAATAATTGGGGAAAAGAAAAACTGACCGAGTCCAAATACCGATAATAATACACCAATCAAAATCATGCGGTTTGGAATTGAAGTCGTTCGAGGAAGCATGGGAAAATCAATGTCGAGAAGCATGGGGGCAAAAATAGTGAGAACGATTCCCCAGCTGATGCAATCATTGAAGATAGTGAAATAGAGTGAGAATAACGATTTCTTTTTAGTCATAATCGTTCATATATATCTTTTAGTAAAATTCAGGA
>JAJFML010000006.1 GCA_021772195.1 Chlamydiota bacterium
ACCGCATTAGCCCGCAGACATTGAATTATGTCGTCGATTTTTTCAGTAATAAAGAGTGGAAATTAGTTGAAGATTTGCCTTTGCTTACAAACCTTCGTGGGAAGGTCGAAAAGAGTATTCCTGATAGATACACAAAGGTAAAAGCGGGAACAAAGATTATTGATCAGGGTGAAAGTGTGACCTCAAGACATCTTGCCATGCTAAGTGCCATGAAGAGTCAGCTCAATGAAGACCGGATGCTATGGGAGCCTCTGCCTATTGTCTCTTCTATTTTGCTTTCACTTTTACTTGTGGGGCTTAGTGCTCTCTATTTTCGCATCAATAAACCAGAAATTATTGATTCTCTACAGAAGCTCTCTCTCCTTGTTACCATTATCATACTGACGCTCATCTTTGCTAAACTCATTGAGTTTGTTCTTCTTCGAAATACTCAAGATCTTCTCGATGTGATCCGTTACCCGATTATCCTTCCCTTTGCGACAATTCTCATAGCTATTCTTCTCTCACCGCCGGTTGCGCTCTATGTATCGGCCTTCTTAGCAATTCTTCTCTCAATGGCTTTAGCTGTAGATCATACCCGCTTTCTCATTCTTAATTTAATTGCAGCGCTCATGGTGATCATTAGCACAAAAAACTTGCGCAAGAGAAAGGAGATCTTCTTCGTCTCTGGCAAAGTCTATCTTAGTCTGATTCCTGTTCTGTTTAGCTTTGCCTTTCTATCGAATCACCTCTGGACTTATTCGCTGGGCGGCGATCTTGTCAGTTCATTTTTCTTTATGCTCGTAACTGCCATTGTTGTAGTTGGTCTACTTCCCATACTCGAGTCGATCTTCCGTATTATGACCGAGATGATGCTCATGGAGTTTATGGATCCTAATAATGAGCTTATTCGAAGGCTTGCTATTGAAATCCCCGGCACCTACCAGCACTCGCTCGTTTTGGGGAATCTCGCAGAGTCTATGGCGCAGGCCATCGGCGCAAACGGCCTATTCTGCAGAGTAGCTACGCTCTATCATGATGTTGGCAAGCTCAATAACCCTCAATTCTTTACTGAGAATCAGGCGCCTGGCGTCAATATCCACCAACTTCTCACGCCGCTAGAATCTGCCCAAGTCATCATCTCTCACGTGACAGATGGTGAAATCCTCGCTCGAAAATATCGTCTTCCACCCACGTTCATCGACATCATTCGCCAGCACCACGGCACAACGCTCGTCTACTTCTTCTACTGTAAAGAGCTTGAGTTGAAAGGCGGAAATGTAGATGAGGTAGATGAACACCAGTTTCGCTATCCAGGGCCTAAACCCAGGTCAAAAGAGTCCGCAATCATTATGATCGCAGATACGATAGAGGCAGCTTCCAGATCTCTAGAGAATGCAAATGAAGAAAGTCTGACAGATTTAGTCAACAGGCTTGTTAAGGATCGTATTGAGGATGGTCAATTTGATGAGAGCTCGCTCACATTTGAGGAGCTAGGGATTGTGAAGAGAACGCTTGTAAAGACGCTACTCTTATCACATCATGTTCGGATCAAGTACCCGGAAAAAAAGCCTATTCAGGAAAAAAGCTAAATATCTTCGAAATCACTTTCGTCTCCGCTGTCGTATTCTCTGCTGAGCCCTCCGTCTATTCGATCTGCAGCAGAATCGTAACTGCTGAAGCTAGTAGGTGTGCTCGCTCTACTTGGGCTTGGTGGGAGGAGATCATTCAGATTAGCTTGATCATCGATCGCCTCTTCTTTTTGGGTAGCAGCTATTGTTCGTTTTATCCTGTCAGAGTTTTTGCCATGAAGAAGATGTGAAACAAGGTTATCAATTATATATTCCCTTCCATATAGGTCATTGGTTATCAAATTTAGTCCCCATCTCGTCGAAAAGCTCTTATTCTCAGTACTCAAGGGTGTTTTTATGAAGTGCTTAATTGATAATAAAAAAATCAATCCCGATGACGCAATATGCCTACACCTGTTTTTGAAAGGCTTAGTAGAAAGAGTTAATATAGATTTCCCAATTCCATAAGTAATTAGAGCTATTGGATTTAATATATACAAACAAACTAGGCTATTGACTGCTCTATAAGTGCCAATGAATCGGTTATGAAACCAATGGCCCACGCTAGCGAGCGAGCTGCGAGCTACCTTTTCTACTCTTCTATCTAAGTCACCATTTGCTGAAAGAGGGGCGACATCGTTTGCCGATGAAGCTACGGAAGTACTACTGGGTGATCTAATTGTTTCCATAATATTATAATTGTGTTGGTTGTTTTCTTTTATCAACTATTATTATACTAAATAATTAATTATATGTCAAGATATTGTAAAAATCTTTCACGTTTTAAGCGGTTGGTGGTGAGTTGTTTAGGTGGTTTAATTTGGGTAAGTGACTGGTTTGTAGTTGTATGAGAAATAAAATAATAATTTACGTTTATTTATAGTAAATCCTTTATAAATAAAGGGAAACTACATATCTACTGTTAGTTTAAGGAGCGCTGCTCCAACTACTGCTAGTTCCTCGAACGATGTCGCCTGTAAGAGAGTTGAAACGGGAAATAAGTATCTTGGTTCACTTTTTAGGAGAAGGAATGATCTCAGGAAGGAGCTGGATGCATTAGAGGTTAGGCATAAGGCGTTTGATATAAATCCTTTTGCGCTTATGGGGTTTTGTTCTTTACTTCCATTGGGTAACTTCGTTTTAGCTCCTTTTCACTTTTTATATTACCTTGTAAAACTAATTTGTTACTGGCCTAAAGAGGGCAGAAATAAATTAGAGGATTTAGAAAATTTAGGCTGGGAAATAACTGAATTTTGTCCTCTTATACCTCACATTATATACCAAAAGTCTCTAATTTCGAGAATCGCTTCTATTAAAAAGGAAATTAACAAACTAGACTTAAATCTACCAAGAAATTTGTGTGCAACCTGCGCATAGTAGGAGCTCTTTATAAGAGTGGGGTGATTTTAAGCTTGAAAGTAACCTTTCAGATCGTCTGTGATCTCTATGAGAGCTGCATCGCCTTGCTTGATGGCGGCATCTACAGATTCAAACTCATGCCTTTCAATACCGACATAGATCTTGATTTTGGGCTCCGTTCCCGAAGGACGGATCACGACCTTGCTCTTATCTTCGAGCCAGAATCTCAGGACATTGGATTTGGGAAGGGTGAGCTTGGTCTCTTTTTTGGAGGAGAGATCGAGGGAAATGCCTGTTGAATAGTCTTCGATGGTGGCAATTTTGAGGCCTGCGATGGTTTTCGGCGGACTTTTTCTAAGCTTTTCCATGATTTTTTTCATCTTATTCATGCTCTCTTCTCCTTCTGGAAAGGAGATAGAGGTGAGCTTTTCACGGAAGACGCCAAATTTGGCGTAGATTAGTTTAAGGAGACCGAGGAGGGTGAGTCTTTGACTTTTTGCATGGAGAGCAGCTTCTGCAATGAGGCCAGATGCGGTCGCGGCATCTTTGTCGCGGACAAAAGTGCCGAGAAGGTAGCCGAGGGACTCTTCTGCGCCAAAGATGTATTTGTGCTCTTTTGTCTCTTCGAACTCGCGGATTTTTTGAGCGATATATTTGAAGCCGGTGAGGACGTCTATGCAGGTTTTTTGGTAGTGGTCACATATGGCTTTGAAGAGCTCCGATGTGACGATGGTTTTTACGAAGGCAGCGTTTTCTGGCATCTCGCGGGCTTCCATGAGGTGGTAGAGGAGAATGCAGGCGATTTGGTTACCAGAAAAAGAGACGGCAGAGCTTCTTTCTCGGGCGACGACGCCTACGCGGTCAGAATCGGGATCCGTTGCAAGGAGAATGTCTGCGTTTTTTTCAAGAAGCATACGCACGCCGGGCTCGAGGGCTTCTTTTTCTTCAGGGTTAGGATTAGGCGCACCTGGAAACTTTGGGTCACAAGCTAGTTGCTCTTGTACATAGGAGATCGATTTAAAGC
>JAJFML010000051.1 GCA_021772195.1 Chlamydiota bacterium
TCAGATCATGAATGGAAAGTGGTATTTTACAAACGCATATTCTGCTGAAGAGTTTGCAAACTTATCTCTTCATTTTACAGAACATTTCTGGGGAAGCCCATGGAATTACATGCTCAATTACTGGTTTGGAAGGGCTATTACCAAAGCAGTTGGTCTTGGAATGATCCGAGTTGATGATATCCACTTTCAAACAGATCCTTATATTCTCTCGAAGCTAGTTGCATCGGATGATGAAGAGATCCAAACCTATCTAGGAAGATGTCAAGATGTCTTCACCTCTTTTGAAGTCGTGGAAGAAGACGACTATGATCTTTTTGTCACACCTAAGTTTCGCGGAATCGATCCTCTCGTAAAATTCGATGGTTCGCTTGTCAGGCTGACTTCAATATCTCCTTCTTTTAAAGAAGAGTATGAGCGTATTTATACCTTTGCAAAAAAGGGATATAAAATCCGTTTTACAGCCCCTGACAGCGCACCACATACTTTATTTTTGAGAAGCACTGCTGCAAAATAATAATTTAATCTCGATTCATGTAGAAATAAATTCACCTATTTTTATAAGTTCATATTTTTGTGATTTGCTTTTCCGATCATTGTGAAAAAAGGGTTCCAAGCTCTATAATTGGAACATTTAGACACATAGGAATTTTGCTCTAAAAAGAGACTGGAAAATATGAAATCTACTACTTACAGCACCCTTTTAAAAAGATGTTTTCCCGAAGATCACGTCTCATCAGAAAATTTACTTAACGATGAGATGCCTCTTATTTCGGAACAAAAGAAAATCTTGGCATTTCAGTATCTCTCTCAGGCAGAAAAGCTTCTACTAGACGGCAATCTAGATGGAATAGCTTTTTTTAAAGCTGCCGCAAAATTAGAAGACCAAAATGCAGAAATTTACTTTCGCCAGGGTCTTGCCTTTTACGAATATGGAATTCAGAGAGGTAAAGAAAAAATTCTTCTACTAGCTAGTAAAAGTTTTAAGAGAGCAACCAAGCTAGACCCAAATTATTACCAGGCATTTCTTTCCTGGGGTGGAGCTCTTTTAGAACTAGGACATATTCACCAGGAGCACCACTACTTCCTTCAAGCAAAAGAAGTTTTGACAAAAGCTCTCTCATTTACAAATGAGATGTCAAAAGAAAGTGTAATGGAGGTCTACTGGGACCTCGGCCTTATTTGGAAAGAGATCGCCCAGCACTCGGGAGAAGCACTTGACGTACGTATGGCTATCCACTCTTTTAGATCTTCCTTAAGTTCTTGTTCATCACCATCTGCATCGTTCTGGAATGACTTTGGAAGCGCCTACTTGCAAATGGGGCTTCTTATCAATGATAACCGCCACTATTTACAAGCGATTCAACATTTCGAAAAAGCTCTAAAAGTCGACGAGACAAACGAAGAGGCATGGAGCCAACTAGCGTCTGTCTATTCTCAACTCTATATAAACACGATGGATGAGGCCTATTTCAGAAAGGCGAATGAGAGCTTTTCGAAAGCAATTCGTTTTCAAAGTCTAAATGAAGAGATCTGGCTCGACTGGGCCTCTTTACTTGGAGAGTCCGGAAAAATCTGTAAGGATCCCAAAACACTTAGACTATCTGTTGAAAAGTGTATACGCGCCCATAGTCTAGCTCCCGATGATCATCGAATTGTTGGACAGTGGGTAGAGTCTCTCTCTCAGTTAGGTGCGCTGACATCTAGATACGATCTTTTAGTAGAGGCTGAAAATAAGATTATTAAGATGACAGAGCTCTATTCTGACGCTCCCGATCTATGGTACTCCTATGGCCTATGCATGCTATCTCTAGGTGATTACTATGAAGACCCTGGCTATTATGATTTTGCTATTGAGAAAATTCAGAATGGGCTTGCACTAGACCGCTCTAATGCAGAACTATGGCACTTGTTAGCTATTTCCCACAAAAAGTTAGGAGCTCTATTAAACGACGACTCCCTTTTAGAACTGGGAGCTAAATTCTTCCTTCGTGCTATTGATCTTAAACCTGCATGCCCAACTCTTATTTTTGACCAGGCAGAGAACTATTTAAGTCTAGCTGAGCTCACCTCAGAGCCCGAGCACGCTAGAAAAGCCTTTGAATATTACGAGTATGGCATTCAGCTCCAAAAAAATGCTCTTCTCTACCATCCAGAAATTCTTATAGCTTACGCCTCTTCCCTCTACCTGTATGGGGAGATCCAAGAAGAAGAGCGTTATATAAACCGAGCTGTGGAAGTCTTTTGGCAAGTTCTCTTAATTGAACCTGATTATCCTCAAATTCATTTAAAACTAGGAACCTCTTTTGCTCACCTTGCAGATTACGCTTCAGACTCCCAGCTTTTCCAAAAGGCATTTCACTACTTTCGCATCGCTGCAAAGCAAGACCCTGAAAATGAGCTTCTCTGGTTAGAATGGGGTTTGTCACTGATCCATTTCGCTCACCTCTCGTATGATTCTGAGAGTTTGCATTATCTCTATAGTGAAGCTGAACAAAAACTCAGCAAGTCGGGAAGGCTCGGCAATTTACACGCCTATTATCACTTAGCATGCCTCTACTCCCTCACAGGAAAGATGAGAAAAGCAATGCTCTTTCTTGAAAAGGCTAGAGTATTAGACGTTCTGCCTGAAATTCAAGAGCTTCTCTATGATGAATGGCTAGAGCCTCTTCGCGAAACCGAATCATTTGCACTTTTTCTCTCTCGCCTAGAGAGTAGGCAAAGCATTAACGGCGAATAGCACTTAAGGTGCCACTCGCCATATTTTCAATTGCTACTCTAAAAGATCGTTCACTTTAAAAAAGCTAATCGTTGCATTCGTGTTATGAGAATTAGGTCCCAAAGCTGCGGGTATTGTCACTTCAGAAGTTTTAGTATTGTCTACAACTCTAAGGCGAATAACATCATTCATCTCAAGGTCAAAGATTTTCTCATTTACCAAGGCAGTACCATCAATATTTTTTTTCAAACTTGCAAATGCGGTAAGCTCTGCTGTTCCATTCTTATCAATTGCAAAAACAACATCCGTATCCTTAGTACTGTCTGCATATACCTCAAAACGCACTCTATAAATGCCTGGCTCATCAACTCGAATTGTATCATTTCCCGGTAACACAGTAACTGGACTAGGAAAATATACCGATTTGAATTGATTAAATGAGACAAGATCTCCGACTTGCAAAACTTGAGAACTGGGTGAATTATTAAACACAGTAGCAGAGTCAATGTCAGCATATACATGTAAAGAAGAAAGAGACACAAATAGGATAAAAAGAGTTTTTTTCATAGGTTAACCTCATTGTAAAATTATAGAAGAACAAGTTGCAAAGTTCAGTTTTCATCAGCTAATTTAACAAAAGAAATCATAGCTGTAGTGGCAGAATCCAACCCTGCAGGAACACTGACTTTAGCACTTGAATTTGAAA
>JAJFML010000052.1 GCA_021772195.1 Chlamydiota bacterium
TTGTTCTCCTTGAGCTCATCATTGAAGGGATCCAAGAAATCGTTCGTTTTTCTT
This sequence comes from Chlamydiota bacterium, assembly GCA_021772195.1. GTDB lineage: Bacteria > Chlamydiota > Chlamydiia > Chlamydiales > SM23-39 > JAJFML01. The sequence continues at coordinate 55 of JAJFML010000052.1, forward strand.
AATTTTTTTTGAAGTACTTGATTCTTTATTACATCTCAATTATTTAGATATAGATGAGCAAGATTCTTGTAATAGCTACAGCCTTTATCGTTTGTTTCGGTTTATTTAGTTATGTGAGTTACGAATATAACGCATTGCCGGAGCCAGTCGTCATTGATTCTAGGGGACAACCAACCCTAGGAAAGAGCGATGCGCCTGTCCATTTAATTAGTTTTCAGGATTTTAAATGCGCCGGCTGTAAATATTTTGCAGATGAGGTCTATCCCAAGATCAAAAAGAAGTATATTGATACCGGCAAGGTGAAATTCACTCTGATTCCTATTGCTTTTCTATCGGACTCAAAAAGAGTAGCTCATGCTGCTCTTTCGGTTTATCGTATTCGTCCTGAGAGCTTTTTTCCTTTCGTGGAGAGGCTCTATGATGTCTATTCCTGGGACTTTCCCAAATGGTCCTCAACGGAAAATCTTGTCTTTTATGCAAAGCATACAGGGAAAATCGACCCTTATCGTTTTCAAAGCACGTTGAACCATTGGAGTAGCTCATCTATTTTAAATGGGAATCTCAAGTTGGCAAAGGGAGTTTTAAAAGATAAACTCTCGACTCCCGCTCTTTTTGTAGACGGTGTAGAGATGCCTCCCTTCTCTTTTTCTTCCATATCAAAGCAAAGTGACAGGAGACTTTGGGAAAATGATCTCGAGTATTAGAAGTTATTCTCTCTATTTTGCCTGGTTAATTGCAATTTTTGGAACTTTGGGAAGTCTCTATTTTGGTGAAGTTAGTGGGCAAGAGCCTTGCGCGCTTTGTTGGTATCAAAGAATTTGTCTTTTTCCTCTCGTGTTCATTTTGGGAGTGGCTGCCTATAAGGAAGATGAGAGAGTGTGGCATTATGTGATCTATCAAGTCATCTTAGGAGCGCTCTTTTCTACTTATCAATTAGTGAAAGACCTCTTTCATTATGATCTTCCTCTATGCGGGCCTGCAGCGCCTTGTGAGAGCATACAAGTTTTTGGGGATGTTCCTTTTCCTTTTTTAAGTTTATTAGCTTTTATTTCCATCCTGTTTTTAGTTTTATTTAATAAAAAGTAATAATAGTTATTTATAATTAATATAGAGTTAATTATATTAAATATAGGTATTGCTATATTCAAAGGGGGAATTTATGAGCAAAATTAATATACGGTCTTTAGCTCTTGCTATTGGAGCTACTTGGGGAATTGGGTGTCTATTTTTGGGATGGACAGCTGCTTTTGACTGGGGTGATTACTTTGTAGAGATGATGTCTTCGATTTACATCGGGTATAGACCTGGTTTTGTAGGTGGTATTGTAGGTGGTATTTGGGGATTTGTAGATGGCGCAATTTGCGGTTTCTTAATTTCTTACTTCTACAATTGGTTTACTGCAAAAGAGCAGCCGAAATCAAAATCGAAAAAGAAATAATTGCTACCTATAAATTTTAAGGTCTCTTGAAGGAGATGCTGGTTAATTTTTGGAAAATATGGTTTGCATGAATTGAGCAGTCTCTCCTACAGTAGAGTTTTCTCAGAGGTAATTTTATGGCAAAACTCTACTTTCGCTATGGTACTGTAGGCAGCGCAAAAACGCTTAATCTTCTAGCTGTTGCTCATAATTATAGGCAGCAAGGAAAAGATGTGCTTCTTATTAAGCCTGATATGGATTCTCGGTTTGGAAAAGACCGTATTAAATCTAGAGCTGGCCTTGAGATGACAGCCGATATTCTCGTAAATGCGGAATCAAAATTGAACTTCGCTGATTTTGAAGGGATTTCTTGCGTGCTGGTAGATGAAGTGCAGTTCTTAAGCGCTCCTATCATCGATCAGCTTCGTGAGATCACTGTCTCACTCTCAGTGCCCGTTATCTGTTACGGACTTAGGACGGACTTTAAATCGGGGCTATTTTCTGGCTCTAAACGCCTACTTGAGCTTGCCGATTCCATCGAAGAGGTGAAGGCTACTTGTCATTTTTGCAATAAAAAGTCGGTGATGAATCTCAAACATGTAAATGGTGTTGCTATTGATTCAGGCCCAAGCGTGGAGCTTGGGGCAGAAGAGAAGTACTATTCCGTCTGTTTTCCTTGCTACCAAATCGAAATCCAAAAAGCTAAATCTCTCTGCACTCATTAAAAAAAATAAACCACCCGCGAGCACAGAGAAAACGATTCTTTTCAAGGATCATTTTATTATCCCTTCAAATTCTCACTTGTTAATAAAATAGAACCCTCTCTGTGATCTCTGTGATCTCTGTGTTCTCTAGCGAACGTAGGGAGCGGGTGGTTAAATTTCCTTCAAAGCCTTTGGAGAAATCTCTTTCACCGTGTCAAATGCAATCTCTTTTCGAAGAATAAAGAGTCCAAGCAGGTTAAAGATCATGAGAAAGGCGCCAGCTAGTGACATCACGATGAAAGCCTGGTTGGGGCTAACAAATGAGAAGAGAGGCAAAGAGATAAACGCATAGGTGTAATAGAGTATGGGGCCATACTTCTCTGAGAGAAATTTTGAACATTTAACGCCAACTACAAAGTAAGAGATAATCGTGGAGTATCCCAAAATTAGTAGGAAAAACGGCATAAAAATATCCATATAGGGAAAATAGCTAGAGAGGGCGGTCTGAACCATCAGAGTGACATCCATTGATTCCTTCCAAACGCCTGTAGCTAGAATCAGAAAAATACTAGATGTGCAGATTAGGAAGATCGTGAAAAAGATGCCGATGATGGTGAGAGCTGCTTGCTTTTCAGGATTTGTCTCTCCTGACTCAGAATGAATCACGGAAGTATACCCCACTCCGAGATCGCCTGCATAGGCGCCTCTTGAAAGCCCCATCGAAATGGCAAGCATGACAGAGCTTCCAGCAAAAGCGCCTTCTGCAGCTTTTCCAGTAAATGCTGATGTAAAGATCATTTTAAAAATAGAGGGAATCAGTTGGATGTTTTGAGTGATCACCCAGAGGCTCATCAGGACGTAGACCCCGATGAAGAGGGGAATGATCGTGCTGCAAATTTCAGAGACCCTTTTGACGCCTCCTTTGGCAGCAAAAAGTGTCATGCCGAGTAGAAGGACAATTGCAAGAGGTTTTGCTATATTCCAGTTAGAGGAGACGCTCTCAGTGATGACATTAAACATGAAAATCTCAACTCCGTAGACGCAAAGAAGGCCAGCTACGACGATTGCCGCCCATTTTCCTTTGAATGCTTTGGGAAGAAAGTGCATGGGCCCGCCTGAATATCCAGATGGAGTTTTGACCCTGGTCTTCATTCCCAAAAAGACTTCGCCATATTGAAGAAGCATTCCCAAAAATCCTGCAATCCAGGTCCAGAAAAGTGCGCCAGGACCGCCAATTTGCACAGCTGTGCAGATTCCTACAATGTTACCGATACCAATGCAGCCTCCAATGGCTGCGAAGAAGACCTTGATAGGGTGAAGACCCTCTCCTGAGGAGTTTCTACTCCCTAGCCCACTAAGGAAAGATTTTAGGATTTGAGGAAATTTTCTCACCTGATAAAAGCGCGAAGATACGGCAAAATAGAGTCCCAAGAATATGATGAGAACAAATCCAACATATCCCCAGATAAATTCAGCTATCTGATCAAGTATTTCAAAAAATGCGTTCATAAATCATTAATCCTTAAAAATTCATCCTTCCAATAGTAACAATCGAGCAGGCCTTTTGTCTCTCTTCCCGAAATTAAATAGGCTAAATAGAGAGCCTCTACTGATGCTAGGCCGTACTCTGGCTCTGGGCAAAGCGTTTGCTTTCTTGGATAGGCCGTCTTAAATCCTGAGGGCAGGCTTCGAGCAATCATCTTAGGGCTCTGTTTTTCAATAGCTTCAGCATACTTCCATGTCCCATCAATCAGAAAGATACCGCTATTTGCATCCTCTTCTGAAAGAGTTTTAGCTCCCACTTTGAGTAAAACATAAGAATCCATCTCAGGCAGACTTTCTTCTGGGTAGGAAAAAAAGCGCATATCCTCTCTAGATTCAAGTCCAGATAGTGTACATTTCCGTAAATTTTCTTTGCGGTGTCGGTAGATAATAGTGGGAAGAAAAGATGACATCTAATATACACATCTCAATAAATAGTTATACACGGGTAATTATGATATCAACCTTCCGCATTAAATTCATCTTTCTATTCCTTCTCTCACTTACCTCACTTTTTGCAGTACCTATTCAAAAAATTACTATCGATTGGCAAGAGTCCTCTTCAGAGAAAAGACCCCAGCTCATCTATCTTCAAAGTGAAAATAAAGCTGCTTGGGAAGAGAAGTTGGAAAAGGAGATCTTTCAGGACCCTGAATTTGTCTTGGCTACTACAGAAAAGCTATCTTTCATTAAAAATTCCACGAAAAATACCTCCTCTCTCATTCTGACAGACGAGAATGGAAAGATGATCGTGCAGGTGGGCTTTTTGCATGGCGGCGGGAAAAAGTATTCCGAGCATCTCTTATCTTTAATAGATATGCACGCTGAGATCAGAGATTCGCTTAGCTCTGAAAACCCCGATCTCAAAAATTTATATGAGAAAGCAAAAATTTTAGGCTCTCTAGATCTCATCGATCAGGTCTTTGAAAGGGGAGTTGAGTCCGATCAGGGA
>JAJFML010000053.1 GCA_021772195.1 Chlamydiota bacterium
AGCCCAAGAGAAAGAGCTACAATTGTGATATCAGAAAAAAGAATTGCAGCATCAAAATCGATGCGTTGCAAAGGCAAAAGCGTCACCTTTTCAATGAGTGCTGGAGAGGTAAACATTTCTATTAAAGAGTGTTTTTTTCGAAGCTCCCTATATTCAGGCAAATTCCTGCCTGCCTGCCTCATCAGCCAAACAGGAAAACGCTCTATTTTTTCTCCCTTTAAGGCGCGCAAAAAAAGGTCGTTCATGACGATTTTGTCATTAATCTTTCTAAAATTGCATCTGCGTTGAAGCCAAATTCCATAGCAAGATCAGCGTCGGGAGCGGAGAGCCCAAACCCTTCCATACAGATAGCCGTCCCCTCTAGTCCAATATATTTGTACCAACCGAGATCAACGCCCGCTTCGATGCTCACGCGGTGTCCAATGTCTCCACCCAAAACACTGTTTTTATACTCTTTAGATTGCTCTTCAAAAAGCTCAAAGCATGGGAAAGAAACAATACGCACATTTTTCCCGAGCTTTTCTAACCTGCCCGCCACTTCAAACGCCAAAAGAAGCTCCGAGCCTGTCGCCATCAGAGTAAAGTCTGGCTTACTTTTCTCTTTTTTTGCGATGTAGGCGCCTTTAGATATGCCCTCTTCAAATGAGAAGGTTTTTGTCTCGCCTAATTGTGGCAATTTTTGCCTTGAGAGAATAATGACTGTTGGCCCCTGGTATCTCAGAGCAGAGATCCACGCCATGCGCACTTCATGGGCATCAGCTGGCCTAAACACATGGAGGCCCGGAATTGTACGAAGGCTCATATAGTGCTCAACTGGCTGATGAGTTGGCCCATCTTCTCCCAAAAAGATCGAATCGTGAGTAAATTGATAGACAACGGGATAATGAGAAAGAGCAGCCAACCTAATAGAGTTTCTCATATAGTCAGAAAATGTGAGAAAAGTCCCGCAAAAAGGTCTAAACATACCAAGTACGCTCATTCCATTTACCATCGTTCCCATTCCAAACTCGCGCACACCAAATTTGATGTTGCGTCCCTTAAAGTCACCTGGTGCGATCAAAGGAAAGGCTTTCATCATCGTCTTATCTGAGCCTGAAAGATCGGCAGAGCCGCCATAAATCTGAGGGAGCATTTCACCTAACGCTTGAAGTACCGCATGCGATGCATCACGCCCTGCTATAGGATCTTTGATCTCAATTTTATTAAGTTCCTCTTCTAAATCATCCGGCAGTCTATTTTCTCTCATTGTCTCAAAATCTTTGAGGAGTTCAGGATTTGAGGATCCCCACTTTCGAACCGTCTCATTCCATTCAGCTTCCATCTCGGCCCATTTCTCTCTTTTTTGCTCAAAATAGCTACTTACTTTAGAAGGCACATAAAAAGGTTCTTCATTTAAACCGAGCTCTTTCTTTGTAAGAGTAACTTCTTCTTCTCCCAGCGGCGATCCGTGTGCATTATGCGTGCCTGCTTTATTGGGAGAGCCTTTACCAATGATCGTATGAGCGATCACAAAAACCGGCCTTTTCTGATTTTCCTGAATTTCTCTAAAAGTACTATCAATAGCCTCAAAATCATGACCATCTATTTCGTAGACATCAAATCCATAAGAGAGATATCTCTCTTTTGTATCCTCGGAGCAGCACTCATTTAAGGGGCCATCTAAACAGATATTGTTAGAATCATAGATGACAACTAAGTTATCTAATTTTAAGTGGCCAGCTAACGATGAGACTTCGGATGAAACCCCTTCCATAATGCAGCCATCCCCTGCTAAACAATAGACCTTGTTATTGAAAATCTCATACTCATCGGTATTAAATTTTTGACCTAAAATTTTAAGCCCCAAAGCCATTCCTACAGCATTACCAAAACCCTGTCCAAGAGGCCCCGTTGTCACTTCCACACCATCTGTTTCATGAGATTCCGGATGCCCTGGAGTTCTTGAATGTAACTGTCTAAAATTCTTAATCTCCTCCAAAGAGAGGTCATATCCTGACAAGTGAAGACAAGAGTAGAGCCACATGGAGCCGTGACCTGCAGACAAAACCAAGTGATCGCGATTTAAAAATTTGGAATTTTTAGGATTGTGGTGCATGAGATGCCCATAAAGATAGGCGCCAAGCTCTTTGCAACCAAGTGGAAGTCCAGGATGACCAGAGTTCGCTTTTTGTACTGCATCGATTGAAAGACCTGCTATTGTCTCTGCAATTTTTTCGAGGGTTTCTTTGAGGTTCTGGTCCATTACTACTTCTCCATTGTATCAACATCAGTTGTACCTTCTAAAAAGCTAAATCTTCAAGAAAAATCTGCAAGAATTAGTTTGGAACTATTTTAAGAGGCTCTTTACAAAAAAAATAAAAAGAATTATTTCTCAAAAATAAAGGCCTTTCTTAGGGAGAGACTGATTAAGTGCTGTGTTTTAGATTTTTCACAAAATCACAGAAAAAATTTATTAAGCTTGGAGATAAATGAAAAAGACTGTCGAAAAGATCGCAAAACAAAGAAACATCACAATTAATGGAGACCTACCTCATGACATTCAGGTGAAAGATGAAAGATTTTATTCCGAAGTTGCATTGTGAGGATCACTTGGGCTTGGTGAAAGCTCCCAAAAAGGCTGGTGGGATTGTGATAAAATTGATGAATTTATATACAACCTTAGGAGTTCCCAAGCTAAAGACCCTAACAATCTGAGTACTCTGATTTTGAAAACTCTTAGTTTTTTCTTTAACATGCAGTCTCCTTCAAGATCAAAAAAAGTTGGAAAAATACACTATGACTTGAATGCTGAATTCTATTCTGATTTATTAGGCCCCAGCATGACCTATACATATGGGTACAGGAAGAGCGCATATAATCTTACTCAGGCACAATTTGATAAGCTAGATCTAGTGTGTCAAAAAATTGGCCTCAAGGCAGGCCATAGAGTTCTTGACATTGGATGTGGTTGGGGAGGATTTGCAAAATATGCTGCAGAAAAATATGGAGCAGAAGTTGTAGGGATAACAATTTCGGAAGAGCAAATTAAGTATGCTAAAAAAGATTGTATGGATCCCAAAACGAATTTCATTTTCTCAGATTATCGGGACATCCAGAGATACAACCCAAATAATATAAAATTTGATCGAATTGTAAGTATCGGTATGGCTGAGCATGTTGGATATAAAAACTTTAAAACATTTATGAATGTTTGCCATCAAAACTTAAAAGAAGATGGTCTTTTCTTACTTCATACAATTGGAAGCAACCAATCTCAGAAATATCAAGACCCCTGGTTGCATAAGTATATTTTCCCAGGATCACTACTTCCATCAATTGCACAAATCTCTAAAGCCGCA
>JAJFML010000054.1 GCA_021772195.1 Chlamydiota bacterium
ATATTCTGTTGCTGCACTCAAAACTTCAGCTTTAGTTGGAACCACCCCACTCCCCCCAGCTTCAATGCCGCAGAATTAATTCAAAACGCCTCTAATCAAGAAGAGCTTCTCTAGAGATTTTACCGCTAAGAGTTCTTGGCATCTTCTGTAAAATCACAATAGCAACTGGAACCTTATAATCTTCTAATCGTTCTTTTGCAAAAGCTAAAAGCTCATTTTCTGTTGATATTTCTCCTGGTTTCAATTCAACAAAAGCTTTTGGCAGCTGACCTTCTAAAGAATCATCAATACCAATCACACCCACGCAGCTAACCGCTGGATGTTTCATTAGAACTTCTTCTATTTCAAAAGGAGAAATATTATTTCCCTCACGTATGATCAGCTGTTTTATTCGCCCTGAAAACCAGCAGTACCCATCGACATCTTTACGTACTAAATCTCCCGTCTGTAGCCATCCATCTATTAGAGTTTCCTTTTGAGAAACTAGATCTTTCCAGTACCCCAGCATCAAGTTAGGGCCTTGCACCCACAACTCTCCGACTTCACCGATTTTTACTTCATTTTGATTCTGATCTAAAATTATCATTTTCGTATGCTTGGCAGCTTTTCCCAGCGCTTCTAGTTTTTCCTCTTCTTCGCTTTTATTGACTGTGATGATTAAGATTTCACTCATTCCATAGCTAACACGTAAAGAGCACCCTGTCTTCTTTTTGAAAGCTAGAATCAGATCTTTCGAAATTTTGTCGCCGCCAGTGATGTTTAAACGAATATCTGTGAAATGCTCCTGTTTTATAAGAGGAGAATTTAACATATCTGAATTGCCTCTTCCCATCACTGACATGAGAGTTGGGCGATGTTTAATGGTATTTTTGAAATGATCAATGGAAAACTCTTGTGAAATGATTGTTGTAGCGCCAATTAAAAGAGGGGCAAAACATTGTATAAATCCACTAGCATTTGTCATCGCTTCAAAGAGTGAAAATCTGTCATTAGAATCTAGATCTATCCCATCAGCAATTGAATCCATCATATAGCTAAGAGTTTGCTCTGAATGGACAATGCCTTTAGGAGTACCTGTTGAGCCTGAGGTGAAAAAGATAGCTGCATAGCTTTCTGACGGAATCATCTTCAGCTCTTGAATAGAGTCAGACTCGAAGGGATTTTCATCTAGATAGAAGGTGTGTTTGACCTTAAAATTTTCAGTCGTTGATTGAGTAATGTAACATTTAGGCTCTATCTCAGAAAAGACTGATTCCACCTCTGATCGTTTTAGGTTTATGCTCAAGGGAACCATTACAATTTCAAGATGAAGACACGCGAGATATATGGCAGCAAGTTCACAAGAATTGCCCAACTTGATAGCAACTCTTTTTCCCTTGAGATCCAATTCTCTCAAAATGGTTGAAATTTGAATCACCCGAGCATAAAGCTCTGAGTAAGTCAGACTTTTACCTGCCTCGATCAGGGCTGTTTTCTTGGGCTCCACCCTTGCAAATTTTTCAAGCGATTTAAGAATCGAGACTATCATCTACCATATCCCTTGCTTTATGAACCTGGAAGCAGATCTTTTCCACGTGCTTTTGTTGGAGTTGCAAAGTGAAAAAGAGGATTTTCAGGATCATTTCGTTTCATCTCATAGTATGCCTTTCGAAATTCTCCATCTCGTGCTTTGTTGAAGGTTATGAACATCGCTCTTCTGGAGCCATCACTTTGGTTTGACTCGGATGTGTGCGGCACAAATGAGCTAAATATAACAAGGTCGTTTGGAGATACTAAAAGGGGCATCCAAGAGATTTTTTCTACCAAAACAGGCTCAATCGATCCATGATTAGACCCTCCAACTATGTAGGGAAGAAGTGCTTTCCCAACGGATAGCATCTCTTGGTTTATTTCAGGAGAATCAGAGAAATCTCTTCGCCAATTTCTAGCAACATAGAGACAACCATTTTCTATTGTGGCGGAATCAATGGGAATCATGACATTCATAAATTCATCAGGAGGAAAGTGAGAAAATGCAGGATTATCTTGATGAGGTGCAAAAGCGCCACCTCCTGGCCATTTGAAGTTAAGCTTATCTTTAAATGGAGTGTATCTCTCACCTAGAAGATTTTCTAGATAGGGAGATATTCTTGACTGCACAAAATCGTGGAATTCAGGATAGCAGCAGAGCATATCTTCAATTCTACAAAGCTGTTTAGAATTAGCTACCTCTTGGACAGTAATAAGATCAGTAGAGTGATTAAGTGCATCTTCGTTCATCTGGTCTGCTAAAATGTGAAGATATTTCACCTCCTCATCAGAGAAAAAATCCTTCACCCAAAGATAATCGGTAAATGAATTTGCAAATAAAGAGGTTGAGATAAGGGCAAGAAATAGGATCTTTTTCATAATAGGTACTCCTTATAGAAGGAAACATTATGTCTTATTCGAAAAAAAATCACACAAGAAATTGTTTAAATTTGTGCAATAGCTCGCGAGGAATTTCGACATCCAAAATGATGTCATTTCCTACATATTCTTGAGAGATAACATGCGCTTTTTTCATCAACTCCCCGATATAGGAATAGTTTTTCTGATCGATTTTCAGCTTCACACGCTTCGATAGCTTGGAAAGCTCTCTTTCAATTCGAGTCAAGAGCCCCTCAAAGCCAATCTGCTTGAGTGCAGAAATTTCAACAACATTGGGCAGTTTATAGCGAAGTTCAGATGCGCTGCCCTCATCGATCTTGTTGAGCACCGTGATGATAGGCTTTTCATCTGCTTTCAGCTCGCGAAGAACTTCGTAGGTTGCATCTGCTTCATCTTTAGCTGTTGGGCTTGTAGAATCGATCAAATGAATCAATA
>JAJFML010000055.1 GCA_021772195.1 Chlamydiota bacterium
ATAGCGCTTTGATCGACAAGTCGTTCAGTAAAAAAGCTACAATCTTTAATTCCTATACTTAATTGATCTTCAATAGCGCCAAAAAGAAATCTTCCATCTTGAGGAAAAACAAGTCCCCAAATAGATGCTGCAACCATCAAAGCGCTAGCAAAAGGGAGAGTGATCAATTTGATCGAGTCTTTGAAAAAATTCCAAAGAACATGAACAGATACACGGATGGCTAGGTCAAAATTTCCGGGAGCCTCATTAGGTCTTTCATTCAGAAAACAAGTCACTCGTCTATTGGTCCATGAATATGTAGCTTCATGATATCCCTTTTTGATTGAATGCGGCACAAGGTAATAGGTTCGAAGTATCAGCCGAGGAAGAAAAATAAGAGTTGGATAGGCTGCAAGAAGAGTGAGGTGTTTCTTCCGAATGTCATTATTGGTATCTGCTGAGTACTTTCCAAACTCACATCCAGTTGGCAGGTGGATAACAGACTCATCTGCTCTGTTTTGCCATGTACAGGGGAAAATTGACATAAAGAACCTGAAAACAATTCGGGCGTCGTATATATCAAAAGAAAGGCCTAAAAGGAAGGAAAATGAGTCAAATTGAGATTGCTGGAGCCTCTATTTATTATGAAATTCATGGGGCAGGGCACCCTTTAATTTTAATTTCTGGCTATTCAGCTGATCACACAATTTGGCTGCCTGTACTTGAATATCTCGCAAAATCTTTTCAAGTCATTTTATTTGACAATCGAGGGTCTGGACAGACTAAAGATGACGTTAAAGATCTGAGTGCTAGTCTAATCGCAAAAGACATTTCGATTCTTATCGAGAAGTTAGATTTGCAAAAACCCCATATTTTGGGGTATTCCATGGGGGGAACTATCGCACAAAAATTGGCAGTAAACCACCCCGATCAAATTGGGAAGTTGATCCTCCTTGCAACATCTTCAAAGTGGCGAAAAGCGATAGAACAAGCCTTTCATTCACAGATTGCAATAAGAGAGGCTTGTGTTAGTGATGAAGTTCTTTTTGAAATGAAATGGCCTTGGATATTTGGTGAAAAATTTTTGAGTAATTCAAAAAATTTTGAAAAATTTAAAAAGCTCTACTATGCAAATCCTTTCCCACAGTCCTTAAAAAATCAGAGAAGACAACTTCAAATTTTAGACCGTTTTGATGGCAGAGAAGATTTAAATAAGATACAGGCAGAGACGCTTGTTCTCTATGGAAAAGAAGATATTATCTCTCTTCCTTATGAATCGAAGTATCTGGCAGAAAAAATTCCAAATGCAAAAATCAAATCTATAGATGCAGCTCATGGCATCAATACAGAAGCACCCGCGCAGCTTATAGAATTTATTTTAAAATTTTTAATCTAAGAATCCTCACAAAAGTAGTATTTTTTTATTAAAAAAAACGCTACGCTACCCCCTTATTTTATATTTGGGGGGTCTAAAATGTCATCAATTGCAAATTGTCAAGATGTAGGCGCGTTTGGTCAAGATCAGTGGAAAGAATGTTATGGCCAAGAGGTCGTTGGAGCTCCTTCATTACCTGAGAGCTTTTTTGAGTTTTGGGAAGGGGAAGATCCCATTGACCGGACAAAGCGAGTTTGTGAAACTCATCTACCCCCCATCTTAAGACCCACATATACTATCAATAAGGGTCAAGTAACAGCCTTTTCACTCAACGCTCTTCATAGTTGTGCGCTCTCAAATGAAGATTATCCCATGGGTTTTGCAAAGATTGAACCAGGCTTTATCTTCCAATATTTCAGTGACTCTAATAGGTATTTTGGGGCGCCTAGGGGTCAAGCCCAACCGCCTCTTGCAAGGTGGATTGTTATTCGCAAGGAAGGCCCTCCAAGTGGAAGTGAACCTTCAAATTTTGGTTATTCAATAAAACCAGAGCTATTGGACGTTGCAACAGGTGAGCTTACTAGATACATCACAATGGGAGAGACTTGTTTAGGCCCAAATACTTATAGTTCTGTGAACATAATCGATGTTCTTTCCTACTCAAAACATTACCTTCATGCAGTACTTCAGAAACAGCAGAAAACAATGAGAGAAATATCTACCCTAAAAGCCAGAAGACTATCAATGAATCATCTTTCTAGAGAGGTTCCGTTAAGAGGCGCGATTCAAAATATTCAGACGGTTTCTAACCAATTAACTGACGAATTTCAAAGCACGACTTCTTTTATGCGATCAGGTCAAGATTTGTTTTTGGGTGGTTTTTCAAAAAAGGGTTTTTCTGTTTTAAGTTCTAATAATATGGGTGCTGAAGCCGTAATTTGTAAAATTTGTATTCGAGTATTTTCAGGGGAGTCTGAATAATATGTGAAAATTAAGGACCTAAATTATATTCTAGGTCTTATGAAAAAACTCTTTTCCTCTTGGATTGATACTAAATGCGGCAAAATGCTTGCCATTGCGAGTATTGATTTTCTATATCTCTTAGAATTTGAGGGCAGAAAAGGGTTAAATAGAGAGATTCAAAAGCTGGAAAGAGATTTTCAGATTGAAGAAGGTGTCTCAGAGCCAATTTCCAAGATCCAGAGGGAGCTAAAGCTCTATTTCGACGGAAAGCTTCATTCTTTCAAAACTCCTGTAAAAATAGATGGAACAGCGTTTCAGAAAGAGGTATGGAAGGAGCTGATGAAAATTCCTTATGCTAAAAAGATCTCCTATCGAGAGCTTGCAGAGAAAATGGGGAGACCGAAAGCATTTAGAGCAGTTGCTAATGCTAATGGGAAAAATCAGTTGGCAATTATCATTCCCTGCCACCGTGTGATTAACTCCAATGGTGAGATAGGCGGCTATGGGGGTGGTATTTCAAAAAAGAGGTGGTTACTTGATCATGAAAGAAAATAAAAAGCGCTGTTTT
>JAJFML010000056.1 GCA_021772195.1 Chlamydiota bacterium
AACATATAATCAAGTGTAACCACTTAGCAATGACTATTTTTGAAGGGGATGTCATTCACGGCATAACTCCCTCAAAAGATGAAGTCAAAGGAACAAGAGTCTCTTTTGTCTATAAGGTAGCACTACTCCCCACTTCTGAAAAACAATCTGTAAAAGATGATTTTCACAGAATGATTTCTAATCAACAAGGTGAAGGTAGAGTTGAAAAATCACTTGCAGCTGCCGCTGCTGCTGGGACAGAATAGAAAAGGCCTGAAAAGAGAAGATCTTTTCAGGCTTTAAACCAATTACTTTGTTGAAGCTGATTTTCTGCTTTCAATGTATGAGATCACATCGCCAACAGTTTTTAATTTCTCAGCATCTTCTTCCGAGATTTCAAAGCCAAACTTCTCTTCGAAAGTCATGATTAGCTCAGTTAGATCTAGAGAATCTGCATTTAGATCTTCTACGAAAGATTTTTCCGATTTAACGTCAGCTGCATCAACGCCTAATTGCTCAACGATGATGTCAACGACTTCTTTTTCAATAGACATATTTTTTTCCTTGTTTTGTTACATAACCATTCCGCCGTCGACTGTAATCACCTGTCCTGTGATATAGTTCGACATGCCACTTGCTAAAAATAGCGCAGCTTGCGCGATATCTGTTGGGCTCCCAATCTTTCTCATAGGAATTTGAGTAAGAACCGATTCTTTAACTTGATCAGATAAAACCTCTGTCATACGGGTCTTGATATATCCTGGTGCGATGCAGTTTACTGAAATACCTCTTGTTGCAAGTTCTTTTGCAAGAGACTGTGTAAAGCCAATCATACCTGATTTAGAAGCTGCATAGTTCACCTGACCCGCATTTCCATTGAGCCCTACCACCGATGAGATATTGATGATCTTACCAGTTTTTGCCTTCATCATAGGCCTTGCAAGTGCTTTACAAGTATTGTAGACAGATTTCAGATTGACTTGCATAACATCATCCCAATCTTGCTCTGACATCTTCATAAGGAGATTGTCTCTGGTGATACCTGCATTATTGACCAAGATATCGACCTGTCCCCATTCTGCTAAGATGGCAGAGATTGCCTCATTCACAGCATTCATGTCAGAGACATTTACGATTCTTGACTCTACCTTTTGATCTGCCGAGATTTTAGACTTTTCAATTTCCTCTATTGCAGCTTTAGCATTATCGGGATTAGTTCCAAAAACAACGACATCAGCTCCGTTTTCTGCAAATGTACGAGCAATTTCCCTGCCAATACCGGAAGTACCGCCTGTTACAATAGCTTTTTTACCTTTTAATAATTCCATTTTTCTTACCTATTTAAGGATAGCTCATCTTCGAGAACCTTTATATCATCTACCTGGGAGAGGGCAAAAGCGCGCTCTACTCCCATTTTTTTATTCATAGCTGTGAGCGTCTTTCCAGGTCCCATCTCTAAAAAGAAATCAATACCATCTAGCTTCATTTTTTCAATAGTCTGACTCCAACAAACGGAGTGCGTAACCTGCAATTTTAAGTTCTCTTTCACCGAGCTTGTTTCTGCAAAGTCTCCTGTAACATTCATCATGATGCGAATATCCGACTCATTTAGATTTGTGCTTTCCACAAACGGGGAGAGACCTTGTTTTGCAGTCTCCATAAGTCCGCTATGAAAAGCTCCAGAGACTTTCAATGGAATCACGCGTTTTGCGCCATTCTCTTTTAAAATAGCCCCTGCTTTTTCGATACCTTCAACAGTACCAGATACAACGGTTTGAGCGGGTGTATTATAATTTGCAACCCATGCACCTTGGATATCCGCTACAATCTCTTTAATTCTATCTGAGGAGAGGCCCAAGATGGCCGCCATAGTACCTTTACTTTGCTCACATGCCTCATTCATCAGCTCCGCTCTTTTCTGAATGAGCAAAAGGGCATCCTCAAAAGTGATGCGGGATGCTGCGTAGAGTGCAGAATATTCACCTAAACTAAGACCGGCACAAACAGAGGGTTTGATATCAAAATGACTTTCTAAAACGTGAAAAATAGCAACACTTGTAATGAAGATTGCAAGCTGACTATTTTTTGTCTGGGTCAAAACCTCTTCAGGGCCATTAAAAATAAGATGAGAAAAATTTTTACCTAAGAGCTGATCTGCCTTATCAAAAACCGCTTTTGCTTCTGGATATTGTTCGTAAAAATCTTTTCCCATACCAACGAATTGAGCGCCTTGTCCTGGAAAAATAAGTGCTAACTTCATGAAACATTTCCCTTTTTATAGGTTAAAATGGACGCCCCCCAAGTGAAGCCTGAACCAAACGCAGTTAAAAGGAGGTGTTCATTGTTTGAGACATTCCCCTCTTTCATTAGTTCATCCAACGCAAGGCCTACAGATGAACAGGAGGTATTGCCATATTTATGAACGGTTTTGTAGATACGATCCGCCGGCAGGTGTTCAAATCTTTTTGCAATGGCATCAATAATACGTACATTTGCTTGATGCGGAACAATCCAGCTCACATCCTTTTCATTAATCTTTGCAATCTCTAGACATTCTTTAGCAGCCGACTCCATGCGCCTTACAGCATGTTTAAAGACCTCATTTCCCGACATCTTCAAGAAGTGCAAGCCGCCTTCAACTGTCTCGTGAGATGCAGGATTCCTGCAACCTCCACCCGGCATGTAGAGAAGATCCGCTTGCTCACCATCCGCGCCTAGGCAAATGCTAGTAACTTCCAGACCATCCCCTTCAGCACTTACTAAAACAGCAGATGCTCCGTCGCCAAAAAGTACGCAAGTCGACCGATCTGTATAATCGACAATAGAAGAGAGTTTTTCGCTAGTTACAACGAGAACATTTTTGTAAGTACCCGAATCAACATAAGCTTTTGCAATAGAAAGAGCGTAGATAAAACCCGTACATGCTGCCTGAATATCGAAGCAAGCAGCGCCCTTGACCTTTAGTTTATTTTGAATAAGGCAAGCAGTGCTTGGAAAGGTATAGTCAGGGGTAAGAGTTGCTGTAATAATACAGTCGACCTTATCTTTTGGCATGTCAATCGATTCCAGACACCTTTCTGCTGCAATCGCCCCCATATCAGATGTGTATTCGTCATCACGTGCGATACGTCTCTCTTTCATGCCAGTTCTAGAGACAATCCATTCATCGGAAGTATCGACCATTTTTTCAAGGTCAGCATTCGTCAGAACCTTCTCAGGGAGGTAGACGCCAGTTGCAATAATTCTGCTCTTCTTCATAAAAATTTAAATTTTTCCTATACAAGCGGGATTTTTTTTAATTAGCCTAATTTTACTCCAAAAATTACTTAAATTGGAAGTAGATTCTAGCCCTTTCACCCTCTTGCTTCATAAGAAGGATTTTGGAGTTGATTTAATACGTGTTAATACAAAAATCAATTTAACTCTAAACATGGAACTCAAAAACAGGAGAAGATCCCACCCGTTTATCCTTATTTTGATGGAAAGATGAAATAAATGACTTATTCAGTTTTTCCTTGAGGAAATATAGAAGTCGATTTGAGACAACTTTTCATGAAGAGACAAAAAACCAAGTAAACCAGGCAAGCCAATCTCACCACGCAAACTAAAGAGACTTTGTCGGTATATTTCTTTTACTTACAGGTTTCCATGATTTTTATCAGAAGACCACGCATTACAAAAGTGAGAACTTAAGTTAAGTTTGAAAACCATTCTAGCTCTCAGAAAAGCTCACCTTAAGAGCCTATAAGCTGTCGTCGCCCCCCCAACTATCACCCCCAGAGCTACTGCAGTTACAAGCCCCGCTGCTAATGATAGGCTCCCTAGAACCACCACCTCACCTAACATATTTAGAGCTGCTGCTCCCCCCGCTTCGCTCGCTACAGCTATTATAGCTGTCCCCGTTATCGCAGCTAACGCGCCATATATTACTTTATTTCTCCTTAGCTCCAGCGTTAGCCCTTCTAACGCCCCTTTTACCGAGGCACATATTAACCGATTTAGCTCCATCTTTTTACTCCCCTGCCTTTAATATATTTTAAAGATGTAAGAATAGCTGATTTTTCAATTCATTTACAATAATTTTTTCTTCTTTTTTAATTATCTATAGTATCAGATTTTTCATCAAAATGCTGGCTAGAATTGCCTTGAAAATACGGAAGCAAACCTCTTACAGTTAATGGGATAAATAATCAACTCTAGTTAAATCTCAGGGGGAGATGAAATGCATGGGTTAACCGGAACTCCCTAAACATAAACAATCTACCTAAGAAAACCACTTAAGAATTATTTTGGAGTTGATTTAATACGTGTTGTAATACAAAAATCAATTTAACTCTAGCATATGGTACTCAAAAATGGAAAAGTTTCCCCAAAAACTTCAAACCCTAATACAATATTTAAAAAAGCTTCCCGGAGTGGGAGCAAAAACTGCCGAGAGGTTCGCCTTCCATTTTTTAAATTGGGAAGACAATGACCTTGAAGGGTTTAGCAAAACCCTTTTTGAGTTAAAGAAAAATATTCAAAAGTGTGAGGAATGCGGCGCATTAAAAGAAACTCTATGCCCTTTTTGCTCAGACAGCCTGCGCGATCAAAACACTCTTTGCATCGTTGCATCACCTAGAGACATCTTCCTTTTAGAAGAGACCAAATCATTCAAAGGAATCTACCACCTCCTACCCTGCCTTCTCTCCCCAATAGACGGAAAGTCAGCCGAGGACCTCAATCTAGACCACCTCAAAAGAAGAATCCAAACATTTGGCGTAAAAGAAGTTATCATCGCCCTCGATTCAACTCTAGAAGGCGACACAACCTCTCTTTATCTAAACAAATTTGTCGACAATCTTTGCGTCAAAACCTCTCGACTAGCT
This sequence comes from Chlamydiota bacterium, assembly GCA_021772195.1. Taxonomy (GTDB): domain Bacteria; phylum Chlamydiota; class Chlamydiia; order Chlamydiales; family SM23-39; genus JAJFML01. Next base: position 4,848 of record JAJFML010000056.1, read on the forward strand.
TTTGGCCTTCCTGTCGGCTCTCCTCTTGAATATATCGACGAAGGAACACTTGCAAGAGCTCTCATTGGAAGGCAAAAATTATAATCTTTTTCTCTTTCTATTAATATTAAGATTTCTTTAGCATCTCTAAAAAAACAAAGGAGATCCAAATGAAAGTACATCACGCCGCATTTCTAGCAAACACAACTTTACCTATAGCTGCCATTGGCACCACCATTCTCGCAGCGACAACCACATCTAAAGTCGCACTCGTCGCCTACACTATTTTATCAGTAGGACTAGCCGCAGGGTCGATCGCAGCTTTTACCGCTTGGCTAGCTATTAAAGAAGGTGATACATTAGAAAACTATTTCAGCAACATGAAAAACCATGGAGCTCATGCTTTTGCTGCAATCACTCAATTAGTTGCACAAATCTCATTCCAAGCAATTATGAATGCGTTCTCTAAAGCACTAGAGACAGCCGCCACTAGGGCATTTGATAACTGTTTGGAAAATAGAGCCTCTCGCGCTTAATCTACCTGCGTGAGCTTCTTAGGAAACACCTGAATTATTCAGTGTTTACTAAAAGAAGCTCACTCATCTTCTTGCAATATTCTTGAACCTCATCTATAATCACACGTTAGTTCTAACAAAACCGAGCGACAAGAAACCTCTCCCTAGGAATAGAAATGATGAAAAAAACGATCTT
>JAJFML010000057.1 GCA_021772195.1 Chlamydiota bacterium
CAACCCATATTCCATTTCATATCAAAACCCATTCCCCCATCACTGACCGGTCTAGAAACCATCGGCCATGCGGTAGATTCTTCTGCAATCATCAATACATTTGGAAACCTGCCGGTGATAGCGTTATTTAGATTTTTTATAAAGTCAACCGCTTCAAGATTTTCTTTGCCACCATTGGCATTGGGGACCCACTCTCCCTCATTTTTTCCATAATCTAAATAAAGCATTGAGGCTACAGCATCTACACGAATACCATCTGCATGAAATTTTTCAAGCCAGAAAAAGGCGCTGCTTATTAAAAAACTCTGAACTTCATATCTGCTGTAGTTGAAGATGAGCGTACCCCACTCGGGGTGCTTAGACTTTCTCGGATCCTCATGCTCATAGAGATGTGTGCCATCAAAAAAAGAGAGTCCATGTTCATCTGCTGGAAAGTGAGCCGGTACCCAATCGAGAATGATGCCAATATCATTTTGGTGCATTAGATCAATCAGATACATAAATTCTTGAGGCTTACCAAAGCGTCTAGATGGTGCGAAGTAACCAACTGATTGATATCCCCAAGATCCATAAAAGGGATGTTCCATTAATGGAAGAAACTCCACATGAGTATAGCCCATATCTTTTACATAATCGATAAGGTCTTGCGCGACCTCATGATAATTCATAAATCGGTTATTTCCATTAGTGCTTTTTTTCCAAGAGCCTAAATGAACCTCATAGACAGAAATAGGTTTGTTTATAGCGTTTTTTTGAGAGGCATTATCCATCCAATTTTTATCGTTCCACTGATAGTTCAGATCACTGACAACAGAAGCTGTATAGGGGGGATGTTCATTGAAAAAACCAAAGGGATCGGCTTTATCTACCTTATAATCATTAAATTGAGAGACAATATGATATTTGTAGGCTACCTGATCGCCTATGCCAGGGATGAATCCTTCCCATATTCCCGATCCATCTTTCCGGACAGAAAGGGGAGATACTTCGATATTCCACTCATTGAAATCTCCGATAACAGAAACACTCTTTGCATTAGGCGCCCAGACAGCAAAATAGGTGCCATGCTCTTGCTCTACTTCCATAGAATGAGCACCTAGCTTCTCATAGAGAGTATAGTGCCGCCCCTCCTTGAAAAGGTGGATGTCTAAATCAGTAAAAAGTGTGGGTCCAATAACTACCTTGCTCATTATTTTGCATTCTTAGAAAGATGGTATGAATTGTCAAGGCAATTCCAGTCTTTCCTTGACAAATCCATTAGGTTTTTGAAGAATGCGGTGCTATGGAACATGTTATCTATGGTTCGTCAAAATTTAGCGTGCAAGAGATTTGTTGTTTTCAAAGAGGTGAGCATTTTTCACTCTATGAAAAGCTAGGTAGTACTCCTGAAGAAGGGGGAGTCTATTTTGCTGTTTGGGCGCCGAGTGCCAGGAACGTCTCTGTTATTGGAGAATTTAATGGTTGGAACGAGAAAAGTCACTTTTTGAGAAAGGGTGACTCGGGGATTTTTGAAGGGCTTATTCCTGATGCTAAGATAGGAGATGTCTATCATTATTGTGTCGATGGCGTGAAAAAGGCAGATCCTTTTGCTCACAAGAATCAAGAGCCTCCACTTACTGGTTCCATTGTGACTAGTTTAGATTTTAGTTGGAATGATGATGAGTGGATAAAGAGCTATCCGAGGAAAAATGCCTTGATAGCTCCCATGTCGATTTATGAAGTTCATTTGGGCTCTTGGAAAAGAGAGGAGAGAGGCTTTTTTGGTTATAAGGAGTTAGCTGCTGATCTGCTCGCCTATGTGCTTGAGATGGGATTTACCCACGTGGAGTTTTTGCCGGTGATGGAACACCCCTTTTACGGTTCTTGGGGCTACCAGTCTTTGGGTTTTTTTGCACCGTCCAGAAGGTTTGGAGGACCGAGTGATTTTATGTATCTGATCGATCAGCTCCACCAAAACGGCATCGGTGTCATCTTTGATTGGGTGCCGGGACACTTTCCTGCAGATGAGCACGGGCTTGCCAAATTCGATGGGTCTCCTCTTTTTGAATATGCAGATAGAGAGATGGCTCTGCATCCTGATTGGGGAAGTTTAATTTTTGATTATGGAAAGGGCGAGGTGCGAAGCTTTTTGATTAGCAGCGTCTGCTTTTGGTTGAAGAAGTATCATGTGGATGGAATTAGGGTAGATGCAGTAGCGTCTATGCTCTATCTCGATTTTTCAAGAAAGGCCGGGCAGTGGAAGCCAAATATATTGGGTGGAAGAGAGAATTTAGAGGCGGTAGAATTTGTCAAAAAGATGAACCAGATTGTGGCAAAGAATTTCCCTGATGTGCAGATGATTGCAGAGGAGTCAACCGATTGGGAAGGTGTTTCAAGACCGGTAGAGAAAGGCGGACTTGGGTTTACCATGAAGTGGAACCTCGGTTGGATGCACGATACGCTGAATTATATGGCAGAAGAGCCGTTGAATAGAAAAGAGCACCACCAAAAGCTCATTTTTTCTAAACACTATCTGCATAAAGAGAATTATATGCTTTGCTTCTCTCATGATGAAGTAGTTTATGAGAAAGGGTCGCTGATTGAAAAGATGCCAGGGAATGACGCACAAAAGTTTGCCAATTTAAGGCTGCTCTATGGGTATCTTTTTACGCACTCAGGGAAGAAGTTGCTTTTCATGGGGCAAGAGTTTGCTCAGAGAGCCGAATGGAACCACGAGAGCGGTTTGGACTGGCACCTTTTGGAAGATCCTCAACATAGCGGAGTTAAAGAATGGGTGAAGGCTATTAATCTTCTCTATCGAAACGAACCTGCTCTTTATAAGTGGGATTATGTAGAGGGAGGTTTTGAATGGATTGATTATGCCGATTTTGAAATGAGTGTGCTTGGTCTTTTAAGGAGTTGTGGTGAAGAAGATCCAAAAATTCTATCTATCTGTAATTTTTCAGCAGATCATAAGGTAGAATATCGCTTAGGCGTCCCTAATTTGAGCAGTTGGGAAGAGGTGTTGAATAGCAACCATGAGAACTATGGAGGAATAGGCTCAGAAAAATATTCAAATCTTGTACCAGAAGAGATTCCCTTGCACGGTATGCCCTATTCGGTTCTATTGGAGGTTCCACCGCTCACTTCGATTATCTTTCGGGAGATCAAATTGTAAAAGAGTGCGATGCCTCTCGTTTATAGGTAATTAAGCAGAATCTGAACTTGGTATGGATTTTGAAGGTGTGTTGAGAAATCCTCTTGATCTTAACTATTTTTTATGTGTATTTGAAGATTATGTATATCTTTGGATATATTGCGGAATTCATCCGAATCTCAAAAGATTTGGAATTTCTAGGTGCTATATATACAGATTGAGACTGCACAAGTTTTTTGCTTTCGCCCTTTAGATTTATTAGCAAAAAAATCAAACGATTGAAATGATTTCTCAGTTTAGATGTCTGAGATTAATTTTCGTATTACACAAAGAAGAAAGAATTGTCGATGAGTTCATTTAAACCATACATTTTGACGATCAATGGAGGCTCTTCGAGCATAAAGTTCTCTCTGTTTGAGATGGCAAATTCGCTCAGACGACTTCTGGAGGGAGAGATTGAGAAAATTGGGGCGTTGCAATCCAATTTACTTGTAAAAGGAATAGAACAATCAGATAACTTCTCGAGGACGGTATCTATACCTGATAATACGGCGGCTGTAGGGGTGTTGATGGATTGGATTGAAAAGCGCTTTGGACAGGATTCATTGACTGCAGTTGGACACCGTATAGTGCATGGTGGGTCTAAGTATAGTAAAGCTCAGATCATCACGGAAGAAATGGTTAAGGAGCTAGAGAAGCTGGGTCCATTTGATCCTGATCATCTTCCAGGGGAGATTCTGCTCATTAAGACATTTCACCATCGATATCCGGACGTGGCACAAGTGGCGTGTTTTGACACTTTTTTTCACAATGATATGCCTCGAGTGGCTAAAATAATTCCTATCCCAAGAAGCTATGAGCTGAAGGGAGTTCGAAGGTATGGATTTCACGGGTTATCGTGTCAGTATCTAATGGAAGAAATGGTCCAGCTGGTTGGATCGGATGCGGCACAAGGCAAAATTATTCTTGCCCATCTAGGTAATGGTGCAAGCGTGACAGCTGTTCATAAGGGAAAATCTGTAGATACTAGTATGGGGTTTACTCCATCAGCAGGAGTGCCAATGAGCACTCGGTCAGGAGATTTGGATCCTGGGCTGGTTTGGTATCTTGCGTCTACTGAAGGATTCAATGCAAAACGTTTCAATAAAATGGTCAATTCAGAGTCAGGACTGCTCGGAATTTCGGAGACGAGTTCTGATATGCATGAATTGCTTAGCATTGAAACACAAGATCATCGAGCGGCTGAAGCTATCTCACTATTTTGCTATCAGGTTAAAAAATGGATTGGTGCATATATAGCAGTCTTAGGGGGGCTAGATACGTTGGTGTTTACTGGAGGTATTGGAGAAAATGAGCCAACGATTCGAGCTCGGATATGCGATGGTTTAACATCTCTTGGAATACAGCTCGAAGAAAAAGTAAATACGGCTAATGAAGGGGTGATTTCTCTCGCTACAAGTCAGGTTACAGTTCGCGTTATTCAGACAGATGAGGAATCTGTAATAGCTAAAGAAGTTTGTCATGTTCTAGGCTTAAAGAAATTGGAGAAGGATATTGAATAAAAAATTAATTTCGACAGATTTGTTAAACAAGATAGACGCTTACTGGAGGGCAACTAACTATCTTTCAGTTGGGCAGATTTATCTCTACGATAATCCCCTCTTAAAGAGACCTCTAGAATTATCTCATGTCAAGCCTCATTTAGTCGGACATTGGGGGACAACACCTGGTCAAAACTTTATCTACGTGCATTTGAATAGGGTTATCAAAAAGTATGACTTAAATATGTTCTACATTTCGGGACCGGGACATGGCGGCCCTGCACTAGTTGCCAATACTTATCTCGAGGGTTCTTATAGTGAGATTTACCCTAATATCAGTCAGGATGAGGAGGGGATGAAAAAGCTTTTTAAGCAATTCTCCTTTCCAGGCGGGATTTCAAGTCATGTTGCTCCTTCGACTCCAGGATCAATTCACGAGGGAGGAGAGCTGGGGTATTCTCTTAGCCATGCTTTTGGAGCTGTTTTTGATAACCCAAACCTAGTAGTTGCTTGCATTATAGGTGATGGTGAAGCAGAAACAGGTCCTTTAGCAACTGCTTGGCATTCTAACAAATTTCTAAATCCAATTACAGATGGGGCGGTTTTGCCAATTCTGCATCTCAATGGCTATAAAATCAGCAACCCAACAGTTTTGGCTCGTATTGAACATGAGGAATTAGAACAGTTCTTGCGTGGTTGTGGTTGGGATCCATACTTTGTGGAAGGAGATGAACCAGAAGATATGCATCTGCTTATGGCCAACACTTTGGAAAAGACGATCGAGATTATTCAGCAAATTCAGAGCAATGCACGTAGCAAAAACGATACCACCAGACCCCGTTTTCCAATGATTGTTCTTAAGTCTCCCAAAGGCTGGACATGCCCGAAGGTCGTAAATGGATTGCAAGTAGAGGGTACGTTTCGAGCGCATCAAGTGCCAATTTTAGTGAATTCCGATCAACCTGAAAATCTTAAATTGCTTGAAACTTGGATGAAAAGTTACAAGCCAGAAGAGCTTTTTGATGATAGTGGGCGGCTTATATCTGAACTAGCTGAACTAGCTCCTCAGGGTGATCGGAGGATGGGGGCTAATTCTCATACAAATGGTGGCGCATTGTTAACAGATCTTTCCATGCCCGATTTTCGCGCCTATGCTGTAAATGTACCCTCACCTGGTTCAGTGAAAGGCCAGGATACGCTTATCCTTGGTGAATTTTTACGGGACGTGGTCAAGTTGAATCAGGATCAAAATAATTTCCGAATCTTTGGTCCCGATGAAACTCTTTCAAATCTTTTGGGTGCTGTCTTTGAAGAGACCAACCGTCAATGGGATGCTAGAATAGTAAAGGAGGATGAATACCTTGCCAATGGTGGACGTGTAGTAGACTCGATGCTCAGCGAACATCAGTGCCAAGGCTGGCTGGAAGGTTATCTTCTTACAGGACGCCATGGGTTATTTAACTGTTATGAGGCTTTTATTCATATTATTGATTCGATGTTTAATCAGCATGCCAAATGGTTGAAGGTTACATTAGAACTGCCTTGGAGGAGGAAAATAGCATCATTAAACTATCTACTTGCCTCTCACGTTTGGCAGCAGGATCACAATGGCTTCACTCACCAAGATCCTGGATTTTTAGACCACGTAGTCAACAAAAAGGCTGATATCGTGCGTATTTATCTTCCTCCTGATGCCAACTGCCTATTGTCGGTTGCTGATCATTGTTTGCGTAGCCGGCACTACGTGAACGTCATCGTTGCAGGAAAACACCCGTTGCCCCAGTGGCTAAATATGGATGAGGCTTTTGTACATTGTACAGAAGGAATTGGTATCTGGCGATGGGCTAGCAATGACGGAGATGAAGAGCCGGATATGGTATTGGCCTGTTGTGGAGATGTTCCTACTTTGGAAGTCTTAGCTGCTGTTTCTATTTTGCGCAAGGAGATCCCCGATTTGAAGATTCGGGTGATCAATGTTGTTGATTTAATGAAGCTGCAGTCTAAAAGTGAGCATCCCCACGGACTGAGCGACATGGATTATGATTCTCTTTTTACCAAAGACAAGGAGATTGTCTTTGCTTTTCATGGATACCCCTCACTAATTCATCGATTGACCTACCGACGAACTAACCGCAACTTGCATGTTCGAGGGTATAAGGAAGAGGGTACTGTTACAACAGCTTTTGATATGAGGGTACAAAATGACCTCGACAGGTTCCATCTTGTACAAGATGTTATCGATCGATTGCCAAAGTTGGGTGCCAAGGGGGTATATCTAAAGCAAATGGTTCAAGCTAAGCTCATCGAACATAAAGAATACATTGATACGTATGGTCAAGACATGCCGGAGATTCAAAATTGGAAGTGGGAGGGATAACACCTAGATGGCACTAAGATTGATTGAGATGATATTGAAAGAGAAAGATGGCGAAGAGATTCGTGAGCTTCTCAAGGAACAAAAAATACTTGAATATAGAAAAGTTCATTTACAACTGGCGTATCAGGAGCGTTGATTGGGGTGATGGTAGCGGTTGCATTATTACCCCCGCTTGTGGTTTTTGGAATGCTATTGGGAAGTGGGCAGTTTGCGCTTGCTTTAGGTGCACTGTCTCTGTTTCTGACGAATGTGATTTGCATCAACTTATCTGGCGTAGCAACCTTTCTGGTGCAGGGGATAAGTCCGCTTACGTGGTGGGAAAAAGATCATGCAAAAATAGCCTCATACATCGCCATTGGAATGTATGTATTTTTTTTGGCAACATTGGTCTTTTTTCTCATGTTATTGAAAAAAAATTGGATATGAGGCTTGAGGAAGCTCTGATCAACTCATGCATTTCATCTTTCCATAAAATTTAACTAGAATCGATTTTTTGATCTCTCTTAACCGTCAAAGGTTTAGGTCGATCTCCAAAATCAATTTTAGTCAAATTTTATGGAGAGATGAAACTTATGAGTTGTTCAGTGCCTCCTAAAGGGAGCATATCCCCAACTGCGATTGTAGTTCCATCTTGGTATTGCCCCAATTAATAATAGAACTAAAACGATAATTAAGACTGTTTCAAGCATATAGGCCTTTATTTTTTGATATTCATTTATATCTTGATCTATACATACATTGCTTTATATCTGCTAAAGAATTCAAGGGTCTTCGATTAGCATCTCTTTTTCCACTTGAAAAGTAGTTTTGGTCTAATGCCAAACGCAAGAAGTAAGTTCATAAAATCTGGCCACACATAGAGTAGACATTATTCAATCATTGCGCTTTGAGAGCTCTTCAAACCCAGAAAGGATATCAAAGAGTTCTTCTGTAATTTGGGCCTGTCTTTGCAAATGATAGTCGCTTTCAAGCTTAGCTATGCGCTCTTCAATGTTA
>JAJFML010000058.1 GCA_021772195.1 Chlamydiota bacterium
GCTTTGATAGTTTCGGTCGTTATAAATTTTCTAGCTAGGTGAAATGCTAGTCCGGAAGTTGATGTGAGAAGGCCAAGGAGAACGAAACCGAGAGCATAGATCTCCATATCGCCAAAAAAGCCGAGGATTTGTGGAACCACGCCAGCTCCAAAAAGAAAAGCAAATGGTGCTGTAATCGAGACCATCGAGGCATTTCTTTCAGGTGAGGCTAGGCTTGATATAAAGTGGTGCACCATAGGAGTTAGGCAAATGGCAAGCGGTGCTTGGATACAAAAGATGATAAGAGCGGGGGCAGCGGGGAGTGATCCCATAAAAAAGGTCATCAGTCCACAAAGAAAAAAGCCGATGGGTATCGCTTTTTTTAAGCCCACCCGGTCAGTAATAGCGCCGCTGATAAGCGCTAAAAAGACTCCGATTGCTCTTGCTAAGACGAGAAAATTGTGAATTGTGCTCTCCTGAACTCCATAATTTTTAGAGAAATAGTGGGGTGCCATGTTGTAGATGCCCACATTTAGGCCGTTAATAAGGCAAAGGAGAAAAACGGCAACCCAAAAAGAAGGGGTAAAGAGCAGTTCTCGAACATAACCTAGGGATACAGTCTCTCCTTTAAAACGGCCAACTTTAAAAAAAAAGGGTTGCATAAGCCCAATAAAGGTCACAGATGACCCAATTAAAAAGAGAATTTTACTTAAAGATAAGGTGGGATGAAGGATTTGAACGAGAAGTGGGGCGGTGAGAAAAGAGGAGCTTTGAGCCATGGCAAAGATTCCAAAGGCTTTTCCTAAATTATCTTTATCAAATAAGGAGGAGATGATGGCTACGGCAGACGGTAGGAAGAGCCCTCCTGCAAGACCAGTAATAAATAGTCCCGTACGAAAGAGGGTCAGAGAGGATGCCATTGAAATTCCCATGAGGGCGCATCCTAAAAAAATAGTTGAGCATAATATGGTCTTTCTGTGCGAAATGATAGTTGAAATAAATTGAGAGGAAAAAAGTGAGATTGCAAATCCAGAGGAGAGAGTGAGAAATAGACTGCCTGTATTGCCGGCGCTGAGGCCCATCTCCTCTGCAAGAAGGGGAGCCATCGGAGAGAAGATCATTCTACCTAAAACATTTAGGAAGTATATGACGCAGACAAAGAAGAGCGCAAATAGATGAGATCGGTTCATAAAAAAATTACTTCCTTAATGGAGATAGTGAAAAAATCATGGTTTTCAAATTTACCAAAATATTGCCAAAAATACAGCACTTAATCATCACCTCTTAGCTCTCCAACAAAACAAATTTTTGATTTTTCCCACAATATTTATTTAGACTCTGAAAATTCTTTGAAAAAAACTCTAAATGAAATATGATAGTGGATCAATTTATTTAGCAGTGGACTTTTTCGAAATGATGAACTTCAAACATAAGACAAAATTTGTATCAAAACAAGATGCTGAGAAAGCTCGTAAGCATTTTCTCGTTGATGCATCAGGTAAAACTCTAGGCAGACTTGCATCAGAAATTGCGAATATCCTAAGAGGAAAACATAAAACGGATTTTACTCCCAATATCGACACAGGTGATGGCGTAGTCGTGATCAATGTCGAAAAATTAGTTGTCACTGGCAACAAAGAGGCTCAAAAATCTTATTTCCGTTATACCGGCTATATCGGTGGTCTCCGTGAGACTCCTTACCGCGTTATGAAGGATAAAAACCCTGAGTATATCTTAACACATGCCGTTAAAGGAATGCTTCCAAAGACAAAGCTAGGGCGTGCTCAATTTAAAAAATTACATCTATTCCGCGGTGAAAATCACAATATGAAGGCTCAAAAGCCGATCGCGGTAAATACATAAGAAGGACTAGATAATGGCTAAAGAGAAAAAAGCTGAAATTAGAGAATTTATTGGTGTCGGAAGAAGGAAAACGGCTGTTGCTTCTGTTCGTCTTAGACCGGGAACTGGAAAATGCGACGTTAATGGTAAAAAGATGGAAGAGTATTTTCCTCTTGAAACACAAAGATCTACCGTACTTTCTCCCCTAAAAAAGCTTCAATTTGATGGTAAGTACGATCTTATTGTTCGTGCTAAAGGTGGCGGAAACGAAGCTCAAGCAATCGCTACTAGACTAGGTATTTCAAGAGCGCTTGTAGATCAAAACGAAGATCTTCGCTCTAGTCTAAAAGATTGGGGATATCTAACTCGCGATCCTCGTAAGAAAGAACGTAAAAAATACGGTCTTGCGGGTGCGAGAAAACGCTTCCAATTCTCAAAACGTTAATCTTTATTATACGGGCCTGGAGATTATCCAGGCCTTTTTTTAAAACTGATAGCTTAATTTAATTCTTCCTCGAAAGATCTGCCTGCTGTAACCATTATAGCTGATTTTCTTAAAGGTATGGATCGGACGGCTGACTTCTGAGCCGTTTTTTGCAACCTGAACTCCTCTTTTTCTTGCAGTTACTTTGTCAGATCCTCGGTTTGCCCTCATATACTCATAGTCAAACAGGAAGTTAAGTGCTAGATCTTCAGGAAGGCCGATGATGCTTTCAAAGTGAAAAATATGTGCCCAGCTGGTTCTATTTTCGCTCAAAGAGTTGGTGTATTGTCTAAAGGTTGTTGTCATATTAGGCATATCTTCAACTAAAGTTTCAATGAAATATTTACTACTTGTATCCATCCATCCAAAACGAAAATCATAGCCTAAATTTAGAAGAATCCTAGAAAAGGGTGTAGGCTCAAAAGAAATCTTCACACCTACTTCTGGCAAAAGAAAGGTAGTTCTTATAGTTTTTTTGGGATAAAACATCCCCGAGATAATAGATGAATTATTTGTGTCGAAAAATGTATGAGGTGTGACATCTCTTCTTTTAAGTTCTTGATCTTCATAGAAAAGACCTACTTCAGGCACAAAAGTAAGCGGCCCCCACCGTAATGGATAACCGAGTTTTGCTTCTAAATCGTAGAAATGACCTCGAAGCTTGTGAAAAATCTCTCCTTCAAAATCTTGAACTATTGATCCTGTGCTATTTTGCGCTCTGACAGTCATTTTTGTTTTAGTATCATTGGAATTCGGGAGTCCATATAGAAAAGAAAAAGAGAGGTAGGGAGATCTTTGACGAAAATATTCTGCGCTAAGACCGAAAATGGGAATATTTTGATCACTTAACTTTTCTTGAATAAACCTTCTCGTGGGAAAAGACTTATCTTTGAAGCTAAAACTTGTACTATCATGCTGGTAGCCTGCAAACGCAGAAATGAAAAGAGGCTTAAAGTCATACCCTATAAGAAAAATGGGAAAGAGTAAAAATATCCACGTACGCATTTACATATATATAATAGAATTCTTTTAAAAAATTAAGCTCTTTATTATATCCCATTAAAAAGGGAGAAATTATGCAAGCTAAGTCCGCAAGCCTATCTGCAATCGAAGATCAAGTAGTGGAGGTATTTCCGAACGACCTCAATGCTCACGGCACCTTATATGGCGGCAAAGTCTTAGAAATTGTTGATTCTCTGGCAGCAATTGTTGCAAAGAGGCATTCAAATACTGTTTGTGTGACTCTGGGCATCGATTCGGTGCGTTTTTTAAACCCTGCCAGGAGAGGAGATATCCTAGTTTGCATGGCATCGGTCAATAAAGCGTGGCGGACATCGATGGAAATCGGTGTCAAAGTAATCGCAGAAGATTTTCGCTCTCTTGAACAAAAAGATATCCTTTCTGCATTTTTTACTTTTGTAGCTGTGGATGATAACCACAATCCGGTAGAAATTCCATCTCTTCTTCCTGAATCAGAAGATCAGAAAAGGCGCTTCAACCAAGCAGAGATCAGACGTTCTATAAGATTGAAATCTCGCACCTAATGTAAGTATTTTCTTCTTAGATATTTTACGAAAGCCTCTTCAGTAAGGGATTTTCCCGTTACTTCGATAGCAAGATCCTCAGGCATAAAAAACCTACCTTTTGAATGGATATTTTCTCGTAGCCACTCTTTAATAAAGCTAATCTCGCCGGATCTTAGGCGCGCTTCATAGTCTGAGTTTTCTTTTTCAAAGGTTTCAAAAAAGTGAGATGCGTAGAGATTACCAAGCGCGTAGGTGGGAAAGTAGCCCAGCTCACCCATTGACCAGTGAATGTCTTGCATGCAACCGAGAGCATCTGTTGGCGGTGTAATACCGAGAAGCTCTTCTGACTTCTGATTCCAAGCATCTGGCAGATCTTTTACTTCAAGACTCTCATCTAAAAGAGCAAGTTCGAGCTCAAATCGCAAAATAATATGCAGACAGTAGGTTATCTCATCGGCCTCAACTCTAATGAGGCTGGGTTTTACTTCATGGATCGCTTTGTAGAACTTATCCAAAGAGATCGATTTAAAATGTGAGAAGTGTTTTTGAAGGGAGGGATAGAAGTGCTCCCAGAAGGGATAGCTTCTTCCAACTCTCGTCTCCCACCACCTTGATTGGCTCTCATGAATGCCAAGAGAGACCGATTCTGAGAGGGGAGATCCATAATATTCTAGATCAAGCCCCATCTCGTAGAAAGCGTGGCCGCACTCGTGAAGAATGGAGAGAATATTGCTGAGAAGGTTGTCTTCATGGATGCGAGTAGTGATTCTTGAATCGTGGGGATGCATACTGGTTGAAAAAGGGTGGGTGGACTCATCTAATCGTGAATAGTTAGGGTTGAGATCTAGAATTTTGAGAAGATCATTACCCAGAGCTAGCTGCTTTGTTTTTGGAAAGGTAGCTTGTAAAACTGATGTATCTACCGGACCTTTTTTTTGAATCTCCTCTAAAATAGAGATTAGACTCTTTTTGAGTTTTGAAAAGAGAGAAGTCAGTTTTTCTGTCGTCATACCCGGCTCAAAAATATTGATTAGGGCATCGTAGGGATGATCCTTATAGCCTAAGATTTTTGCCTTTTTGCGTACAAGTTTTATAAGGCCATCTAGGTGAGGCTCAAAAGATTTAAAATCGTTATTTGCACGCGCTTTAGTCCAAGCATCTACAGATTTTGAGGAGGCCTTTGAAAAGGTATGAACGAAGTGAGAAGGTATTTTGACGGCTTCAATATAGTCTTTTCGCCACTCCCGAAGGGCTGCCATTTGAGCGATATTAAGCCCAGGCTTGGTCTTCCCTGTTTTTAGATCGATTAGTTTTGAGAGCTGATTTTTAAAGTGGGCACTCGTCTTCTTTTTATGAATATGCTGTGCAAGGTGTGCCATCTGCCAGCTTCTAACATCGATAGCGCCTATTGGCATGTAGGTCTCTTGGTCCCAGCCTAAGAGGTTAAATATCGACTGAAAAGCTGTGATATCTTCTGATTTTTTAAGAAGAGACTGAAATTCTTTTTGAACATCCTTCATTCTTCTGACAATAGTCAATATGGCTAATTATTATGAATAAATTTTCTTCCAAAAAAAATGGAGAGGGTGAGAAAGGGCAGCCAAATAGCAAGAGAGGGAAGTAGGACCTGGTTTTCACCTAGAATTGTAAGAGAGTGAATTATGGTGAAAAAAGTGAGAAATGAACCGATTGAGATGAGCGTGAGAAGAAAAATTCTAGGTTTTCTCGTATAATTTAGAAGGAGAGGTGGAAGTGCAAGAAGAATGAGGAATGAGATGAGGGGCATCGCAAGCTTTGAGTGGAGATGTGTAAGTAGAATCGCTCTTTCACTTTTTGTTGAAAAGCTCTTAGCTTCTCTTATTAGCTGACTAATTGTCCTATTTTCGTAAGGAATAAAGGGTTTTCGTTGTATTGAAGTAGGCTTATCCATCTCATGAAAGAGATGTCTTTCGTGGGACTCAATTTTTTTAAAACCGTCACCATCTCGTTTCAGGTGGTGAGCAAAAAAACCTTCCATCGGTTTTTTGATCTGGAGCTTCTTCATGTGCCAAATATCATGAGGTGAAAGGATCCAAAAAACATCCTTCAGCACATCTCCCTCTTTTTCTTGATAGATGAGAGTCGTTCCATCTTTTAGTGAGAGAGTGTGGATTTTTGTATCTTTTTCAAGCTTGGCATATTTATTAGAATAGCTGGCTCTAAAGCCATCAATATATTCAATGGATTTAGGAAGTAAGAGCTGTGTGTTGAAGTAGTTGCTAGTGGCAATTAAGAATGCAGCTGTAGCAAATGGCATCATAAGTCTTTTTTTAGAAATGCCAGCTACAAGTAATGGTGTGATTTCACCATGGAGCTGTTTAGAGGAGAGGATTCGAATCATTGCAAGCATAAGCGTGAAGGGAAGAAAGAGCTCCAAGTAACGAATAAAATGGTGAACATAGTAGATAGTGAGATCTAATACTGGAGGGGAGTATTTTTTATAAAACCTTAGGCTAAATGTTGAAAAATCAATGAGCACATAGAGGAAAAATATCGCTATGAGGAAAAAGGCCATATTTTTTGCGATCTCTTTTGAGAAATGCTTTATCCAAATTTTCATTCCATTCCCCTTGAAATATTTCGAATTCTTCTAAATCCAATTGTATAGATCAAAAGGTGCGGAAAGAGAAAAAGAGTACCGCTTAAAAGGAGATTCATTTTGATCCCTTTTGCAAAAAGATAGCAGGAGAGTAGAAGCGCTGAAATAAGAGCTGCGAGTAAAAGCCCTCCCTTTTTAGGGACCCTTGAGATGCTAACTCCAAAAGAGATTCCAAGAAATGTCATAGAAAGCGCTGCAAAGCCAAGTGAGAGCCTTCGAAGGGCTTCATTGATCAGAATCGCTCGATCAGTGCCTAGTAATTTTCCCTTTGCAAAGACAAGTCTCATGGGAAGTGAGCTGATATTCAGCCGTAGGCGATTTTTTTTCATCAAATTTGAAATAGATTCTGCAGAGGTGCTCATTTTTGACTGATTTTCAATCATTAGCGTATCAAAATGGTCTGGATCATCACCTAAATAGGAGATCAAAGAGACATTTTTTCCAATAAATTCGCCATTTTCTATTCGGAACTGATCTGCGCTTAAGAGAGAGAGGTGATTATTAGAGTGGTTGGGGGCTACAAAGAGAAGATCTTGTGCACTTTTCTGATCCTCATTAATTTCCATATCAATATAGGATGCATCGATAGTGAGAAGCTTTTGTCTTTGGAGCAAAACAAGAGGGTTAATGCTGGTATTATCTAGTGCCATGTTTCTTACACGTTGCTTGGCTGTGGTAGTTACTTCCGAACAAATATAAAAATTTAGAATGCTGAGTGAGAGCCCCATGAAAAGAAGAGGCATCAATATTACACGAAAACCGATCCCAGATGCTCTCAGTGTGGTGAGCTCACCTAACGTGCTCATCTTTTGGATCAACATCCATGAAGAAATAAGGCATGAAATGGGAATTGCTATCGGCAAGATGTGCGGGATTTGGTACAATACGAAGCTAATTGTGCCCCAAAAATTGGATCCAAGCGCTGCGAATCTAGCGATCTCCTTCATGCGGGTCACGAGTAATACTCCGATGAAGCTGCTTACGCTTAAAAGAAAAACTTTTAAAAAGGAGCGGATGAGGTAAGACCAAAGAAGTGGCATAAAATATCGATTTTTTAATAAAAAAATACACCAGCCCGTGTTTTCTATGAACCTACAAAATGTTCTCGCCCTCTTTTTAGATGAAAATTGTGACCTTTCAAAGCC
>JAJFML010000059.1 GCA_021772195.1 Chlamydiota bacterium
CATAGGACCATCTGTCGCAGCTACAACAAGAATCGCACCGTCAATTTGAGAGGCACCTGTAATCATATTTTTAACGTAGTCGGCGTGACCTGGACAGTCAACGTGAGCGTAGTGTCTTGTGTCAGTTTCATACTCAACGTGAGATGAATTAATAGTAATTCCCCTTGATTTCTCTTCTGGAGAGTTGTCGATTGAAGCGTAATCGCGGAAACTTGCTCCGCCAGCTTCTGCAAGGACCTTTGTAATAGCAGCAGTTAGCGTTGTCTTACCGTGGTCAACGTTACCAATGGTGCCGATATTGACGTGTGGTTTAGTCCTTTGAAATGTTTGCTTGGCCATTCTATTTAATCCTCCGTTACGGGCTATATATTTTCAATTTTTTTTTGCCCAGAATAGGAATTGAACCTACGACCGCTTGCTTACCATGCAAGTGCTCTACCTCTGAGCTATCTGGGCGCCATATTTGCATGTTGAATATTCGTTTTAACTCAAAGGGTTATAAGGATAGAGATTTACTCAAATAAAATCAACATTTACAGTAAATTATGCTCTCACTACCTTTGACGGTAGGTAATCCGGGCCTTAGAAAGGTCATAGGGCGACATTTCGACCGTTACAACATCTCCAGCATAGACTCGAATATTCCTCATCCTCATCTTCCCACATAAGTGAGCTATTACATGCATACCATTTTCAAGAGCTACTCTAAAATGCATATTTGGAAGGAGCTCTTCAACCTTTCCATCAATTTTTATCGTTTCTTCTTTAGCCATTCTACTCAATTTATGTATGGGAAATGCATATAATAAAAGCTTACTTCCTTAATATTGTCAAGCTGAGAATTTAAGATTTTTAGCAAGAGAGATTGCAAGGTCTAATAACTGAGTTTATTTTTAAAAACTTTTACAGAGTATCATTTTTTTTCAAATACACATCCCCCTAACAATAGGATGGTTACGTAAGACGTGAATGCAAAAATAAAGTTCATGTAACTATTCAGCTCTAAGGCCTTGCCCCCCATATTTTTTTTTACATTTTTTCGGTGGTGAATATTACAATTTCACTATAAAATCGCACTATTTAAAAATGATGATGACAATGATGACAACTTTTAACAAGAACTGTTTACTTGTAAAAGCAAAATTTGATGATTGCGCTACCAAAGAATTAGTTTATAAGAAAATGATGGAGCTAGGATCTGCCCTAGACCCAATTGATCCAAAATTTAAAACACATGAGCATCTGGTTTCGGGATGCCAAAGCGCGCTGTATATAAGGTCCTATTTTGAAAATGGTAAGGTCTATTTTCAAGCTGATGCTGATGCTTTAATTTCTAAAGGGATTTCTTACCTGCTAACATCTACATATAATGGTCTATCACCTGAAGAAATTTTAACGAATCCCCCTAACTATTTAAACGAAATGGGTATCTATTCAAGTCTTTCTTTGAATCGTTCTAACGGCCTTTCAAGCCTTCTTTTACGCATGAAGCAAGAGGCAATGAAATACTTATGACAATTCCCGAAGTTTTTTCTCATAATAGCGCCTATTTAACTCCTTCATATACATCAACTGTATCCTATATTAAGGCTGTAGTCTGGAAAATTGCAGCAGTTACAACTGTTGTAGCCTTTTCAACCTTTGCCGTAATTTGCTGTATGAATGCCCTCACTACAGGAACAATTACCGCATCTATTATCGTTCTTACATTATCTACCCCTCTAGTCTCCTCAATATACCAAAAAATGATTGGCTACTCTTTTCACCATAGGTTCATATCACAATACAAAAACAAAGTATTAAATGAACTTGCAAACATCGAGCCTAACGGAATTAGAAAAACCTTAAATGATGCAGGCATAGACATTAGGAATATGATTGCATGCTTACCTGCTCTAGTGGCCCATTATCTTCACGAAAAATCCAGTTACGAGAGCACATTAAAAAGAGCGAATGAACTGATGGACCAAAACAAAAGAGATGACGAAAGCATGACATCTTATCTTTCTAGAGCTGAAAAGGGATGGAACCTCTTAGAAAAATCAGCTTTGATTCATAAGTTTAAGGCAGCCCTCTTTTTAGAAAGAATTTATCATCCCTATCGAGAAGTAAGACTTCCAGGAATAATAATCTCTGAAGATCCAGCCAAAAGATTTATGAGAAAAATTTTGAATAAAGACATCTACTTTCTTTTTGATTCAGGCAGATCAGCTGTCAAACTATCTGACGCTAAGAATCTTTCTGTTCACGAATTACATAGATTGTTGTATTCTGAAAATTAATGGAAAGCACAATAAAACCGATCGTCTTTAATGCTAAATGGCATAAGAATATCTTTAAGTTTCGCAAGAAAAGAAGAGTTTTAAATTTTTTTATCCAACTTGCTTTTTTCCCCATTACAATTACCTTTCGTTTCTTAAGAACGCTTGTTCGAAAACAGATCCTACCCTCTAGTACCTATTCAAAAAAAGAAATCAAAACAATATCTGAAATTTTCCACCATTACTGGTTTACGCCAAATCATAATGATAACCCCATCAAAGAGTTCTACCATCCGACACCATTACAACTGATAACACCAGATGGAGCCTCACTCTCAGGCATTTACTTTAAACACATACAATCAGACGAAACGACTCCAACCATTATTCTCTTCCAGCCAAACGCATCTCTTACAAAACACGAAGAGTATAGCTGGCTTTTAGAGAAAACTGCTCAAAAAAGCATCCCATCAAATTTTGTGACTTTTGACTATCGAGGATGCGGAGAATCGCTTGGAAAGACAAAAAATAAAGGCACTCTTCTTCTCGATGGCGATACAGTCTATCAGTTTGTAAAAGACGAATTAATGGTGCCAAGTAATCTCATTTATTTTTATGGTTACTCTTTAGGTGGTGCAATCAGCGCCTCTATTAGAGCTCTCTATCCTGAAAAAGAGATCAAATATGTCAATGAGCGCTCCTTTTCCTCACTCTCAAATGTTATCAAACGAAAATTTCCCAAAGCGGGCTGTTTTCTCTCTTGGCTTGCAAAAAACTTAGGCTGGGATCTTCAGGTTTTAGAGCTGTGGCCCTCTCTTTGCGGAGAGAAATTGGTCATTTTCCAACCTGAAGATGAGATTATTCCCTATTCAGCCTCTCTTTTCCATGGCCTTTTTTCACAGAATAGAGCTCATGAATGTGAAACAATTCATCTTGAGCTCTCATCTAAAGATATTAAGATCAATTTCCACCATTCAGCCCCTCTCAACCACTATGTAGATAAAGAGACAAAATGTTGTGCCCAGCAAAAGGTTTTGGATTTTCTATTTAAGGACCAAGTCTTAATAAAAGACAAAAATTAATCTGCAGACAGAAGGCATCGTAGTTCGTGATCAAATCCACCAGTTTGGTACACCTTTCCCGAATGATCAACTAGCACATCAAACTCTAATCTTACACCAAACTTATCCGGTAGATAGATCCCAGGTTCAATAGAAAAACAGGTTCCAGGCAAGATCTCTCTCTCATCATGCATCTCTAAATTGTCCATATGTGCGCCGCTGCCATGTAGCTGATACTCGATGTTGTGCCCTGTTTTATGAAGAAAAAACTCTCCATATCCCGCTTCTTGAATTAAAGACCTCGCCACATCATCAACCTCATATCCCTGAACCACTTCACCTAGCTTAAACCTCTCTTGGACTAGAGAAAGTGCAGCTAAGCCCGCCTCTTTTACAATCTCAAAAATCTTTTTCACCTCTTCTGATGCTTTTTCAGAAAACGAACAGACTCTTGTTATATCTGCATAGACGGTTTTCTCACCCTTCTTCTTACACCAAAGATCAATCAAAATAAAATCACCCATTTTAATTATCTTGGAGCCCTTTTTTTTAGGCTCGTAGTGAGGATCTGCAGCATTTTCATTTACAGCACAAATCGGAGGCGATTCTGTACAAAATCCATTTTTATCAAAGAGATCTAAAATATGCATCTGAACTTCATATTCACTTACACCTTCCCGGATCCAACCAAATGTCTCATTAACAGCAAAATCAACAAATTTTGCCGCTTCTAAATGACTTTCAATCGCGCTATCTGTCAAAACCGATGTAAAATGTGCAAGGAAGCCAGATGAGCTAACCACAGAAACACCGAATTTGCGGACGAGATCAATAGTACCTCCGTCGACTTTTGAAACATAAGGTATGGCATTTTCTGGTGAGTACTCCATTGCACACACTTTTATTCCCTTAAGCACTCTTGATAATCCTGAGTGGAGTGATTTCCAAGAGTTGTAGACTACCTCTTTTCCCGGCAAACTTTTTAGAACATAAGGCTCAATTGCATGCACAATCTTCACTGGCTCTCCCTTTGAGGGAATCCAATAGAAAAATCTTCTCGTAACCAACATCTCTTTTGAAATCTCAAGAAAGGTACGGCCAAGATCATTAGTGCCATGAAAATCGTAGATGAGCCATCCATCGATTCCCATTTCACTTAAAAATTTTTGAGCTTGGTTAATTTTTTTCAACATAGGCTATCTATGTACACATTGAACAAGAGCGCTTGCAGCAGCAACTCTTAAATTTTGGAACGGCTCTTCTAACACACGAACTAAGAAAGGAAAGCTCTCGACTTTTCCAATGTGCCCAATCGCTTCGATAATGTGCAATTTATGCTGGTGATCAGAGTTTTCATAGGATTTTTCCAAAAATTCTGTAACTTTTTCATCTTTCCCTAAAAAGGCTAAAACAAATGCAGCCTGCAATCTAACATTTGGATGAGGGTCGTCAAGTAAAGAGCGCACAATATCAAGTGCCTCTTCACCTCCCTCCTGAAGAAGAGTTGCAGCTGCCAGCCCCGTAATTCCCCAATTCTTTTCCTGTAAAAACTTGTAAATCCCCTCTTTTGCTCTTTCATTATCGATAACAGCTAACAGTGAAAGAAGGGAGAGCCTCGCCATCTGATCGATCGCCTCGGGATAATTAGGAACTTGATCGATATAACGCACTTTGGATGGCCCTAAAACTTCTACACCTGTATTTTTATGAGGAATCCACATCCACTTTTTCCCATTCTCTTTCAAAAAAGTGTAGAGAATATTCGAACACTCTTCTCGTTCTTTTCTCATTCCAATGAGACCTATGGCTAGATTTGCTCTCACATAGGGATCAAAGCTCTTTTTCATCAATAGAAAGCTTAACTCCTTACCATTTGGCCCTGACTGAGCAAGCGCTGCCGCTGCAAACCTTCGATAGGTTGGGTTTTCATGATAGATCCACTCTTCAAGAGAGGATGCCATTTCAGGATCACACAATAGCGCCACTTGAGCTGCCAAGATAGCAACTGTTGGATCAGAATCTATAAGTCCTTCTGCAAGATAGGGTTTAACATCTTCTTTAGACATGTCATGTCTAAATACATGAGCTAGAGCTATAAGTGCTGCCACTCTCACATCAGGATTTGAATCCATTATGAGCGGAAGTATATATTCCTTTGCTTCCTTCTTATCCAAATATAGAGCAGCCACACAAGCAAGTTCTCTTAGACCAGAAAATGGACTTTTGGATAGAGATCTCATTTCATTCTCGTCGATATCTTCATGAATACGAAGCAATGCTTCAATTGCAAGGGATTTTTCTTCTAATGTACTACGATCATTTTTCAAAATATCTCGAAGAGTATCCGATTCCTCTTTCATGCGCATCTTACCTATTGCCTGAATCAGCATCGTTTTGACTGTCCAATTTTTCTCTCTCTTGATCATCTTTGAAATGTCATCGATTAATGGCTGATCGCCATAATCAGACGCTAATTGAACACTTGCAGCTCTTACAATCGCACTGGAATCGCGCATCATTGCCCTTAAAATTTTGACGGCTCTAACATCTTGGGTTAAGTAGGCGCCAACAAGAGCGGTTAGACGAATCCCATATTGTCCCGAGTCACACCCCTTCGCTAATACGCCCCATGCAATCTCTTCCAAAATGTCGCGGCTATTTTTGATCTCTTCATCACCTTCTTTTAGTTCGTGATAGACTCTGATCGCCTCACTCTCTTTTTTTCCTCTTGAAAGTGACTTTAGATAGACCTTCTTGATATCGCTCGAGTCGCCATATTTTTTTAAAGCTCTCTTCCCTTCTCGAATCGCAGATGTCGCGTCATCAATCAATAGAAAGGCTTCTATTTTTCTAATGCTCTCACCCTTATCTGCGTAAACGTTTAAGAAAAAGAAAGTTATAATAAATAAAATTTTGGAGGTTTTTCTATACTTCATATACTCTGTATAATAGATATAAGCTTCAAAAATAAAGTTTTAAATATGATCCTCATCTACAGCGGAACGGGCACAGCAGTTTCAAGCCGAAAAGGACTCATAGAGTTTTTCGATAAAAAGAAAATGCCCTATTTTCTTATTGATTGCCAGAGTCTAAAAGATCACCTTGCA
>JAJFML010000060.1 GCA_021772195.1 Chlamydiota bacterium
AAGACTCCAGCTACGATTCCAGAGAGCCTACCTCTTCCTCCGGCATTAGTATTGATCATACTTTGTCCCAACATCGCACAGCCTCCCATTCCTTGGAAAAAACCAGAAACGATATTTGCAAATCCTTGCGCAACACACTCCTTATTTGCACGTCCTCTCGTATGGGTGATTTCATCGATTAACGACAGTGTCATTAAAGACTCTGATAGGCCAACGATACAGAGCACTACGGCATAGGGAACAATAATTTTAAGAGTCGTTAAATCAAAAGGAACATGCAACCACTCAAATATTGGCAATCCTGCAGAGATTTCCTTTCCTCCCATCATATCACTTACAATACGGGTATCTAGTTGAAACACCAGAACAATGGTTGTAACGAAAACAATGGCTACAAGAGCAGCTGGCACTTTCATAGTAAATCTCGGCAAATAATGGGTAATTGCCATAGCGGACAAAATTAATCCGATCATTAAATAGAGTGGATACCCCGTAAGCCACTCTTCCACACCATTAACATTTATCTTAAATTGCTCTAGCTGGGACATAAAAATCACAATCGCCAAACCATTTACAAAGCCAATCATGACAGATTTGGGCATAATCCGAATAAGCTTACCCAGATGAAATATACCGACTAGTAATTGGAAAATTCCGGTTAAGACAATCGTTGCAAATAGGTACTCAACCCCATATCGAATAACCAAAGTAGCAACAACGACCGCCATTGCACCTGTTGCACCTGAGATCATTCCAGGTCTTCCTCCAATCAAGGCGACTATCAAACATAAGAAAAACGCCGAATATAGCCCCACCAGAGGATCGAGATTAGCAACTAACGCAAATGCAATGGCCTCCGGGATCAATGCTAGCGCAACAGTAAGGCCGCAGAAAAAGTCGACACCCCATTTTCCCCCAAAGGGCATTAAAAAATTTTGAATTCTTCCTAACATTATTTTCATAAATAAAATTCCCATATCAATCAGGACAAGCATTCTATTTGAAAGAGCAAATTCTTCCCAGTCAAACCTTCTAAATCCGACCTATATACTTAAAACAAAAACCCACTTGACCCTTCTGGGTGTTTCTGTTAAGTTTAATAACAAAGAGATAGACTATGAAAAAACAAACTACCCTTGAAGCTATTCATGAACTTCTGATTCGTCCTTCTTTCACAGCGGCAGAAGCTAAAAAACAAGGAGTTTCCACTGCTCAATTAGGATATTACGTTAAGACTGGCAAGATTCGGCGCCTGGGAAGAGGCGTCTATCAAGGAACCGATTATCAAAGCTCTCCAGAAAATTTCATGTGGGAGGACCTTATTGATGCTGTCAGCTCGGTTCCTGGCGGAGTACTTTGTCTAATTTCAGCACTGACCATTTACGAAATTACAGATGAAATTCCCAGGCAGCATTGGATTGCAGTATCCCATAGTACTTCTATAAAGAGAGGTGCTAGCATTAAAATTGTTCGATTCCGGAATATGGACTTAGGTAAGACAACAGTTGATCTTGGGGGTATTCGAATTTCCATATTTGACCGTGAACGCACAATTATAGATAGCTTTAGGCTACTAAGCCAGGAAACTGCTATCAAAGCTTTAAAAATGGCATTATCTTCCAAAAGCAAGGTACGCCTAGATTTACGCAAATTACAAACATATGCTAAAAAACTTAAGGTTAATATTTCACCCTATCTTCTATCGGTAACAACATGAATGAACAAGCTCTAAAGGATCGGCTTCAATACATTGCAAAGGAGAAAGGGATTCGATTTAATGAGTGTTGGAAAAAGCTCATTCTTGAACGTTTTCTACTTCGCTTATCACAATCTGACCATGACAGAAAATTTATCTTTAAAGGTGGTTTTCTCTTAGCCTATCTAATCAAAATTGGAAGGGAAACAATTGATCTTGATTTTCTACTCTCAGGGATGGAGGCTAGTGAAGATGAGATCAGAGGGGTCATACAGGATATTATCACAACAAAACCATCAGACGGCTTCGTTTTCCATTTTGATGGCATAGAACTCTTACAACAACCTCATATGCAATATCCAGGCTACCGGGTCACTCTCAGTGTTGCATTTGGACGGATGAGTGATCGGATTCATATCGATGTGGGAACAGGTGATATTGTAAGTCCTACCTCTCACAGTCTTCATCTTTTTCACTATCGAGAAAGGCCCCTATTTGAAAATCAAATTTCTTTACTTGTCTATCCACCAGTTACAATTTTTGCGGAAAAACTAGAAACTGTTATCTCGAAAGGTTCAATCAACAGTCGAATGAAAGATTATCATGATTTACTCCTACTTACGAGGGACCCTCATGTAATTGATCCCAGTGAATTGCAGGTAGCAATCAAAAAAACGTTTGATCATAGAGGTACAGTCTTTGAACTCATTGAGTTTAGCAAAGAGGACTTTAAGCCTCTGGATAGACTATGGAAAGCGCACCTAAATAACTTAGGTAGTATAGCAAATGAGATGAGTCTCCCTAAAAATATTCAAGCTGTCATTAAGGAGATCAACGAGATTCTTCCCAGTTAAACGTTCTAAAAAGCGCCCAACCAGGATTTTTCAGATCTTCTTTACTCTATTCTCACTATTTGCTAAATCTTGTAAAAAATCAGCAAGGAGGAATGAATGCAGACCAATAAAATCATTGGATGGACAGGTGGATTAATCTGTCTCGCAGTAGGGATTTATCTGATTATTTCAGGAATTAGTTCTATGGATACTGCCGGAGAATCTTTTAAAAAGGAGCTTACAGGTGATTATTCAGACCATACTAGAAACAATATCATTGGTGGAATTATACTAGTCGTTTTAGGTGGTGGCTGCCTACTCTATACCAGAAAAAATAAGGCTAAAAGATAAAGCTACTAGATGGAAACTCATTTGACGAGTAGCTCTCAAGGACGCTCTGCTTAACTGCTGTATTTTAGATTTTTGAAAGGACTCCAGACTATCAACTGGTCTATCTTGTTATGAGCCTATTGAAGCTGACAATCGCAAACTAATCAGATATCTGAGAATCCAACCACTTCCAATAAGACTAGAATTTGTTTTAGTCTTATTAAAAGTGGTTGGAATGAGTTTTAATTAAAAATCAAAACCTGCTTGTATGTTTATTCCTTGAAACTGAATATTTCTTGGATCAACTGACGCTGTAGTAAAAGCATTCTGAAGCGAATCTAAATAATTCGTAATATTTTCGAACATATTCTGAAAAGCCCAAAATGAAAATTCATAAGAAGCACCTATAAAAACTCGCTTAGAACTATCGTCAAAAAACTGTTCCCACTTGAGTCCAATTTCCCCTTCTATACTTGGGCGCAATCTATGAACATTCCTGGTTTGGACAACTGTTTCAGGAAAAAATATTGTAGGTGTTCCAGGAATTGGAACAACGACCTGCCCATCTGCACTCTCTAAAACTTCTGTTTTCCCATAGAGAAGAGAGGTCTTCAAATTTGTAAAAGCTGCTAAATTATAAGTGACATACCAATCAGTTTCTAGTCCAAATAAAGCTCCAACTCCTTTAAAATCATTTTCTCCCTCAAATTTTGTGTCCTTAAATGCTAATTCACGGTTCCCAGAACCTGTAGGATCAACCGTCCAAGCAGCATGATATTTAGCTATATAATCTTGATCAATCCAAGCACCTCTAATTCCACCATACGGGCGCACAGCCAGCCATTTACCAAGAAAAAAACTTCTTCCAAAAGTTCCATCAATAAGATTCATCTTACAATCCCAATTGGATGTTGCTTGGTCTGCCTGCGGGCCTAGAAGGAACGGAAACCATAGAGGTTTCAAACCACCGCTAGCAAAGGTCGGGTCATCAAAAAAGGCTGAGCTTGTCCCCTTTCCTTCAAGATAGGTCCAAGCAACGTTAAGACTTAGTTGTTCTCTTTCAGAAAAGATATATCCAACGTT
>JAJFML010000007.1 GCA_021772195.1 Chlamydiota bacterium
CATCAAGAGTAATATGATTTTCTTTGAGGTAGCCTGGACTCACAATTTTCACATCTTTTCCAAGGACCGTGCCCTCAACGCCTTCTCCCGAAAGAGTTTTATAATCCTGCACCTCTTCTATCTTCTTTGCAGAGGCTACTATGCCACTTGCAATGGGATGCTCTGAATGAGCCTCTACTGCAGCTGCATAGTTCAAAAGCTCTTCTTCACTCCCTTCAAAAGCAAATACATCCGTTACATCAAATTTACCCACCGTAAGAGTTCCCGTTTTACTAAAGACAAATGTGTGGATCTTCCTTGCTTCCTCAAATGCGCTGCGATTACGGACTAAAAGCCCACGAAGAGCCGCAATGGCAGTAGATGTAGCAACTACGAATGGAACTGCAAGTCCTACAGCATGGGGACACGTGATCACCATGACTGTAATAGCTCTTTCTACAGCAAAAGAGATCTCCTGAGATGAAAATAGCAGCCAAAAAATCATCGTTAAAACGCCGCCAATGAGAGCTCCAACTGTCAGCCACATGGCTGCATGGCTCGCAAAATTTTGTGTCTTGGATTTACTCTCCTGAGCCTCTTTTACAAGGCCTATTACCTTTGACAGATAGGTATCATTGCCTGTCTTTTTTATCTGCAGAGTAAGTGCCCCCTCACCATTGACCGATCCAGCAATGGTCTCTTTCCCTTTGCTCTTTGGAATCAACCTTGACTCTCCAGTAAGCATGGATTCATTAATCCTTGATTCTCCTTCTATAAGGATTCCATCTGCAGGAATTTTCTCACCGGGCTCTACGAGCACTAGATCATCTATTTTCAATTCTGAAATTGGTACATCTAAAGTACTTTTATCAGGCATGATTTTATGTGCTACCGAAGGCAGAAGTTTAGCGAGTACTTCGAGAGATTTTCCTGTATCCATAATCGAGCTCATTTCGATCAAATGCCCTAAAATCATAATATCGATTAGAACGGCAAGCTCCCAAAAAAACAGTTTCCCTTGAAAACCAAA
Organism: Chlamydiota bacterium; assembly: GCA_021772195.1. GTDB lineage: Bacteria > Chlamydiota > Chlamydiia > Chlamydiales > SM23-39 > JAJFML01. The sequence goes on from JAJFML010000007.1 coordinate 1,010, forward strand.
AACAATAGCAAAACTGTAGAAGTAAGCAATGATGATTGCGATAGCAATCAAAGTCATCATCCCAGGACTTTTAGACCTAAATTCACTGAGAAAAACTTTAATAAAAGGCCAACCTCCATAGAAAAAAACGATAGAGGTAAGGGCAAAAAGAAGATATATATCACCCGGAAAGTGAAGAACATCTAACAAACCAAAAAAGGACTGAATCATGGGCGATAAGATCAAAATAGGAATGGTAATAAATAGACAGATCCAAAATCTTTTTTTGAAATCATGAACCATTTGTTCATGAGGTCCTCTATCATCTACATGTGCAAATAGAGCATCTTCACAGACCTCTTGAAAAGTCTTGCATGATTTTAAATTCTTATCTTTAAGATCCATAGAACAAAGGTGGGAAAGTAAGTAGTTATTTATTACAACATCTAACAAATTCCCTCATTTTTCCCTACTTATATACAGATTCCGATTGAAGGATTGGGTCTATCAATCGATTTGAAGCGAAGCATATTTGCACAAAGCTTTGTAGCAATAGAGATAAATATGTTCAGGCATGATGTTTTCAAGAGCTAGCCTATTGCCATTCTCTGCAATCGCTCTAGCTTCTGCATCATGCTCTAAAGCCCAGTCTAATTTTTCAAAAAGATCGGAGATATCTTCATTTAAAGGGATGTAATGAACCCACGGCTCCATCAGCTTGTAAAAATATAAATGAAAACTTGATTCATGTTTAAACACTGCCGAATTGCTTAAAAATTTCCATGCACACCCTGGAACAGCTGTGACAACGCCATCTAAATCAATTAAGTATTTATAATTTTGGTACTCCTCCCAACTAGCTCTTTCAAGAGGAAAATACTCAAAAAACTGCCCACGTATCTCTGGGGCTACTTGATAGTTTTGATAACCTGAAAATGCAGCATCGATTAGCTCTGGATATTCATTTGACCAACTACATAATTTACCCCTACGATAGATAGTCCAATTTTTGGGATTAGAATAGCCTCTACCCCCATCATTGCATTGTCCTCTCCAAAATATCTTTGCAATTTTCTTCTCCCAAGGAAGCTTTTTATTAAGACATAATGTACGAAGCACATATTCATCCTCGAAGCGAATAGACTGCTGAATCGGCATGTGAATCACACAGGGAGAGCCATTTTTTCGTAAGGCACTTGCAAAAACAGGAGCTTTTAACTGGCCATCTTGCCACAGCTGGTCCGCCGGAAAACAAATTATATCTACATCTGGCACAGGATAAATAGCTACGACTCTTTCCAAAAGTTTAACCGCTCTTTGATGCACATCCGTAGTTGCATTACTAAAAACCTTCCCCTTAATTATCTCTATTCTAACCATGTGCTCCCCAAAGGAAATTTGGTCTGCAAGAAGACTCGTTTCATCAATCATTTTTTTAGTGATTCCATTTTTAAAAGGAGCAAACTGTTCTTCAATCTGCTCATCCATCCATTTCCACCTGGGATCATCAACTTTAAGAGGTTCAACGGCATTTGCAAGAGCTGCAAAGGATAGTAGATAAAAAAGGCAGGAGTAGAATTTATACATTGTTATTTCCCTAATTTTTTAGCCGTAAAGCTTAACCTTATTTATGAAAAATTTCTAACGAAATTACTCCAAGCAGCTCATATGTCATTGACTAAAAAATGGTCATACGAGATTCTTTCTCGCTTGATTAATTTAAAAGGCTAGCTCAATGAAACTCATTCTTTTCCTTCTAATAGCTACTACCCTCACCGCTTCTCATCCAGCACTTAAGAGGTTGCAGTACGGCAGAGACTGGGTCTATCAATCGATTCTGATAAATGGCGAAGAGGTCTATCAAAGCACGTGTGCAAGCGGCGGCGAAAAAGTGATTGAAGAGCGCTATGAAAAAATCAAACAAGTGTTAGATCAATTTAAGAGGCCTTTTACTGTGTTAGATTTAGGCGCTAATAACGGCTATTTCTCTCTAAGAATTCTGCAAGACTTTGATGCCGTATGTGTTGTTGTAGATGAGACGGAGAGGTTAACCGACATTTGTACACTTAACACCGATACAAATCGTCTCATCCACCTGAGAAAGCAATTTTCTAAAGATGATATCAAAGAACTCAAGAAAAGAGAGCACTTCGATGTTGTTCTAGCTCTTCATGTCCTGCATCACGTAGATGACTGGAAATCCTGGATTGATACCTTGTTCCAATTAGGCTCTGAAGTGATCATTGAAACCCCTTCCATAAATGATCCCATCAATATGCACCCTAATACTAAAAGATTAGCAAATCACCTAACCTCACTTCCTATGGGCAAAGAGATTGGAAGATTTCCAAGAAAAGATGATTTTGACCATATGTTATGGTTCTCTCCTAATCAAAAAGCCGCAAAGAGACTCGGAATTCTACCCTCTACTTTTCTAAAACTCTCAGGCGCCTATCCCAAGAGAAGTTATGTGAATGAACTCAACAAAAAACATGGATCTGATCAGTGGATATTACAAGGTATCGATATCAATCAATTAAACTAGCTCTTCTGCTTTACCTCTTTTTATTCAGCACTCTATTTGCTCACTACAATCAAGATTTTTTAGAGAATAGCCATTTATTAACTAGCACTCTTGACTCTTTTCATGAGGAAAACTACCCGTATAAATCTTATCTAAACGATTTTCAAAAATTTAAAGATGACATCAAAGTAAGATATTTAGACCATGAATTGTCTCTATTATCGTGGAATACGAAAGAAAATTTCTTCAAGGAAGACTATGTCGTAAAAAAGCGCCCCAGACAAAACATTAATGAGTCTTTCTTTTGGGAGATTTCGATTATCTTGTCACTCAGCCAGTATGTAACTCCCTCCTATCCCGTTGAGATCGGTGATCATTTGTTTATACTACAACCAATAGAGGAGATAGAAGTTGCAAGCTACACAGAAAACCTTCCTTCTAAAAGAACAAAACAAGTCTCTCATCGAGACTATTTTTATGCCCATATCTTAGCTTTTCTATTAGGCGCTCAAGATCTATCGGGAATGAATATTGGGCTAACAGAGGATCATTCTATTCGATTTTTTGATAATGAAGACATTTTTAATTTTGATCTCACGCCTCACAAAACCTCAAGGTCATACTTTGCTCCTTTTGTCAGTCTCGCGTTTGACTGGCCTCAGTATAGAATGCCTCTTAAGAGACGATTAGCAAAAGAGCTAAAAAAGTTCCTTTTAAACTTAAATGAAAAAAAAGAGGCCCTTGAATGCTATGCAACGATCAGAGGTCTGCCAGAGGAGACCCTCAAGGGGATCTATGAACGAATTGCTATCTTAAATGGCTATGAATTTGAAAAGGGCAGCTCTTTTGCAGACTTTATTCACTATTTACACCCAAAGCTATCAGATGGTCTTGATGATTTAAGTGATATTGTAAGCGAAATTCTACAAAGAAAAGTGGATCATGGAGTTGCCTTATTTTTCACAACTAAAATGATCCACTTTGTAGATTTGACTTCCCCAGAGTGGGAGAGTCTAAACTCCTGGATATCTTTGTATATCCAATAGTCTCTAAATTATTTAGTAGCTACAACTTCCAACGCAGGCACAAAAAACCTTATTCCTTCCTTACCATCATCAGTCTGCTCTTCTAAATAAAAGTTGATGAGCTCATTGATAAAAGCATTATGTAAATAAGGTGGAATGGAGTTTAAGTGAGGAAGCCATTCATTTAAAAACCCATGGAATTCTTCTCTCGAAGAGAAGATCTCACGCTTTGTAAAAGTTTGAAGACGAACAATAGAAAATCCTGCATCTTTTAATAGAGGCCCATACTCTCTTGCCTGATAAAGCTGCCAATCGGGAGAAAAGTCAGTAAAATACTCAGCCCACCTTTCAGAAGATACCATATCACTTAAAGCGCTTTCCATAGCTCTAGGTAGACCTGCCTGCATTTGAATGCAGAGCTTGCCTCCATGAGCCAGAGACTTATAAAAACTAGATAAAGCTTTACGTTGATCTTGCACCCATTGCATCACATTAAAAGATGTAATAAGGTCAAACTTCCCATTAAGAGAAAGAGACTGCACATCTTGGACGGCAAAAAAGAGATTTTCTTGATCTGAAAAACTCTCTTTCGCAAACTCTACCATTGAAGATGAAATATCGATTCCAATAACTGTCGCCTCTGGATTAATTCTGGCCATAAAAGAAGCAACTTCCCCGTCACCGCATCCAACATCCAAAATGTCTGATGCAAAAGAAGTATCAAATCGACCTAAAAAATCATTAGGAGAGTCTTTCAATCTTTCCGATTTTTCTACGAATTTCTCAGCTTCCTCTGCTGCATTCTTCATATGGTCTATATATTTTCTTTCATTTTCTTCGTAATTCTCTAAAAATTTTGCATATTCAGCAGCAGCCTTTGTAGATTTATCAGCTTGTTCTGCAAATTTCTCAGCAAGCTGTGCAAATTCTTCAGCATATTTTGCATCTAAATTTACAACTTCAATAGATTCATTAGTGATCTCTACATATTCTTCAGCATTCAACGAATCATCTGATTCAGCAAATACAACAGAAGAACAGAAGACTGTGCATATCGATAACGTTCGATAAAAACCTTTCATGGATACCTCAAAAATTTAATTTAAAAAACCGGTAGAAGGTTCCTATACACTAGCTTAAAATGTCAAGGAAGATATTGAAAAACTAGGCTTGGATAGGAAGAGGTTTTCTAGCTACAAATGCAATACACGAGGAGGGATATATGACAAAACATCGACACAAATAACAGCATCAATATTCTTGGGATATACACAGGCTGTAATATCTGCAAAAATCGGCTTTCTTCTACAATTGATAGAATAGGCAATGCATGCTTCGCGCAAGTTATCAAT
>JAJFML010000061.1 GCA_021772195.1 Chlamydiota bacterium
ATGAGCTGCAGCATTTTCATCACACCCACCTTATTCTTCGTTGTGATTTCAGTTAACTGTGCTTTACCTGCATTGGTTTTAAATTTGCCCAAATTTCTCCATGAATTTGATCGATTATCCGTATGGATCCTTTTCACAACCTTTAGATATTCGGATAGTTTCATTTCATCGATTTTTTCTTCTGCAATATTAATGGAGGCATTGGCAAGAGCATTGATCTGTTTCCAGTAAGCCATCTTGACGGAAGGGGAGAGTTTTGTATGGTCAGCATCTTGCCATTTCTCGGGAGGCTTAAAATAGGATATCTTTTCGGACGCAAAGAGCGTGTTTAGAGCAAATAGGAGTAGGGAAATTCGAAGAATCATGACATACCTTTGGGTTTACACCTGCCCATGGTACGAAAGAGTGAAATAATATCGAAGGATTTTTATGAATGAGTGTGAGCGTGGCTATGGGCAGTATCTGCTCTAGATCCTTGCAAGAAGGCAGCTAATAGGGCGGCAGATGTTCCAATTCCTAGCCCCCAAAGCATCATTGACATGGCAACTGATTCATAATAGCCCTCAGAGGCGGCCTTACCTTTTGATTTTACGCTCTCTGAATTTTTTGTGTGTGGCAACTCGGCTGTCAGGATATTCGATATAAGAAGTGTGAAAATAAGTAGTACTCTCATAGAAGCGCCTCCCATTGATGCTCTAATCTTTATTGTACATATGAAACAATTTTTAATATATTTTTTTAATCATTGGAGATAGTTATTGCTACTGCTATGCCAATTCCAATTAGAAATGCTGTGCCAATAACAGCCCAAGCAACATTTGCAGAGGAGACCCCGTGAGCAGAGGCGGATCCAGTATGGGGCTCCTCAGCAGAGAGGTTTGAGAGAAGAGAGATAGATAGAATAAGAGAGATTGTTTTTTTCATAAAAATCGCAAGTGATGAGTAAAAATAAATAATATATTTTTTTCTATTTTTTTTACACCATTCCTAAAATGGCTGAAATCAATTGGGAGATCCTGGTGAGAAATTGAATCGTGATTCAAATTAAATCCTCTTTTAGGTATGGTGTTTTTAGATTTTAGTGAAAACGGGAAAAATTCATGGAAAAAATGCCTACTGCAAAAGGAAAGATTCAGGAAATTTGTGATCTACTGAAAAATGAAACGATCGAGCCTGCTAAGCATGAAGCGAAAGAGATTATCGAAAAAGCTCATGCAGATGCGGCTTCAATTCTCAAAAATGCAGAGCAATCGATTAAGGATCTGCATGAAAAAGCAAAAAAATCGATTGAAGATGAGAAAAATGCTTTTGATTCGAGTCTGAACTTTTCGTTAAAACAGACGCTTAAAACTTTAAAGCAACAGATTGAAAAGGAGCTCTTTAATAGTTCCTTAAACGAAATGCTTGAAAAACCTCTCTCAGACCCTTTGATTGCATCAAAGCTTATAGATAGCATCGTAGGAGCTATCGAAAAAGAAGGAATTGACGGCGATCTTGTGGCTCAGGTAGCAAGTTCTATCTCTGCTGAAAAGGTGAATGGAACTCTTCTGGAAAATGTTAAAAAACGCCTCTCAGATAAAGGTGTCCTCGTGAACGGCTTCAAAGGAGGTGTCATGGTACAAATCAAAGATAAGAGAATCACAATCGATATGAGTGATGAGGCGATTAAGGATCTCGTTGCCTCCTTTGTGAGAAAAGAATTCAAAGAGATGGTTTTTAGTAGCTAATGCGTTATTACTTTCTCTTGTCTTATCTTCCTGAAATCCAAATTGGTAAAGAGCCAGATATTCATTTTGATGATCTGAAGTATCTCCTTGATATGAATCTTACAGAGAAGGACTTAAATAGAGTGAAGAGCCTTCTTACTCTCATTGACCTTAAAAATGTTTGCTCAGTTTTGAAAGAAGAAAAGGTTGATCCTAGAGGAAATTTTACAGAGAAAGAGATTGATGAAGGGCTTCTTGTCCAAACCAATCTGCCTGAATTTGTCTTTGATTATATCTCTGAGCATGTGGGAAAAGAGGAGAGTATTCGTTATTTTTCGGAGGTCTATGTCAGGTTTTTTGCAGAAGCTGTAGAAAAATCAGAGGGATTTTTACTGAAATATTTTCAGTTTGAAAGAGAGTTTAGGCTCACACTGCTAGCTCTTAGGGCAAAGCAGTTTAAGAAGGATCTTTCCCATGAACTCCAATTCGAAGATCCAACCGATCCTTTTGTGGCTCACATACTATCACAGAAGGATATGGAGGGTTTTGATCCTCCCATGGAGTATCAAGAGGTAAAATCACTCTTCCAGGAGAATTTGGATGACCCGAAAGATCTAGCTCAAAAATTCTTGGAGTATCGATACAACAAGATTGAAGAAATGGAAAAGGATAAGATCTTTGGAATAGACCAGGTTTTGGGATATGTGGCCCGTTTTCTCCTCGTGGATTATTGGCATCATCTGGATGAGGAAGAGGGAAAAAACAATATCAGTAAAATAATATAGGGTAATATGGAAAAAGCAAGTGGAGTTGTAATCAAAGCTCTTGGCAATCTTTTGCAAGTTAAATTCGAGGGCAACATTCATCAGGGCGAAGTCTCAGAGGTGCACTTTGGAGATCTCTCTTTGATGGCCGAGATCATTGAGATCAAGGGTGATATTGCAAAGATTCAGGTATTTGAAGATACGAAGGGAATCAAGCTAAATACTCCGGTCTCCTTTACCGGCCACCTCTTAGAAGCATCGCTTGCACCTGGCCTTCTTACTTCTATCTTCGATGGACTTCAAAATCCTCTTGAAAAAGTCGCTGACAAGACGGGGCTTTTTCTTAACCGAGGAATCTATATTAACCCTCTTGACCGCGAAAAGAAGTGGAACTTTACTCCAGTTGCAAAGATTGGAGATGAGCTGAAAAGAGGAGATACATTAGGACATGTCCCTGAAGAGAGATTTGAGCATCTCATCATGGTTCCTTTCTCAAAATATGGAAAATATAAAATTACGTGGATGGCAAAAGATGGCTCTTACAATTTAGAAGAGCCTATTGCAAAAGCCACAGACAGTGAGGGGAAAGAACATACTTTTACAATGCTTCAAAAATGGCCTGTAAAATCTCCACTTTTTGAGGGAACAAAGACAAAGCCAACAGGCCTTATGGATACAGGCCTTCGTATTCTCGACACACAGTTCCCTATCATCAAAGGTGGAACATTTTGCTCGCCAGGACCTTTTGGAGCGGGAAAGACAGTGCTCCAGCATCACTTATCAAAGTACTCTTCTGTCGATATCGTGATCATTGTTGCGTGCGGAGAGAGAGCAGGTGAAGTGGTTGAAGTTTTAAAAACATTCCCTGAGCTAATCGATGAGAAGACCAACGATACTTTGATTAAGCGAACAGTGATAATCTGTAATACATCATCTATGCCAGTTGCTGCTAGAGAAGCCTCTGTTTACATGGGAGTTACCATTGCGGAGTATTATCGCCAGATGGGGCTCAATGTCCTACTCCTTGCCGATTCCACTTCAAGATGGGCACAAGCCATGCGTGAGATGTCAGGGAGATTGGAAGAAATTCCAGGTGAAGAGGCGTTTCCTGCCTATCTCGCTTCGAGAATTGCCTCGTTCTATGAAAGATCGGGCGTATATCAGCTTGATAATGGCAAGACGGGCTCGCTTACTATTGGCGGCTCTGTCTCTCCTGCAGGCGGAAACTTTGAAGAGCCTGTGACGCAAGCTACGCTCTCCGTTGTGGGTGCTTTTTTAGGTCTTTCAAGAGCAAGGTCCGACGCAAGGCGCTACCCTGCCATCGATCCTCTCATTTCATGGACAAAGTATATCGGAGCTGTGGGTGATGAGCTTAACTCCAAGATGGAAAATTGGGCTGGGAAAGTTGCATTTTCCCATCAGATTTTGAAAGAGGGTGATGAGATTGGAAAGAGAATGGAGGTAGTCGGCGAAGAGGGAACAGCTATTGAGGATATGACCCTCTATTTGAAATCAGAGCTCTATGAGATTTGCTATATGCAACAAAATGCATTTGATAAAGAGGATGCCTATTGTCCCTTCGAAAGGCAGCTTGCGCTATTTGGCATGATTCAGACTATTTTTGAGAAGAAATTTCATTTCGATACCCATGATCAGGCAAGAACCTACTTCCTGGATCTTCAAAACAGTATTAAGAATATGAACTTTTTGCCCTATGAATCAGAAGATTACAAAAAAGCTTTCAAGGCAAATCAGGAGAAAATCGAAATCGCTGAGAGGAAAGAGAAATGAGAAAAGTCTATGATCGCATCGTCGATATGAGAGGAAATTTGATCACCGTAAACGCTGAAAAGGTGGGTCTCGGCGAACTTGCACGCGTTCACAAGTCGAATGGTCAAACGACTTATGCATCGGTATTACGTTTCGATGAGACTAAAGTAACACTCCAGGTTTTTGAAAATACTAGAGGTATCTCAACAGGGGATAAGGTCACTTTTTTAAATCGCGAAATGCAAGTAGTGGTGTCTGATGCTCTTTTAGGACGAAGACTGAATGGGAGCGGTGAGCCTATCGATGGTGGCCCTGAGGTAGAAGGTGAATCCTATGAGATAGGAAAGCCCTCTTTTAATCCCACAAACCGTGTGATTCCAAGAGACCTTGTGAGAACCAATATTCCCATGATTGATGTCTTTAATTGTCTTGTTAAATCTCAAAAAATCCCTATTTTTTCTGTATCCGGTGAGCCTTATAATGAACTCTTAATGAGAATTGCCAATCAGACTGATGCCGATGCCGTTATTATTGGCGGAATGGGTCTTCGATTTGATGATTATCAAGCCTTTATTGAAAATGCGGAAAAAGCAGGATCAATGGACAAAACGGTGATGTTCATTCACAAGGCGACAGATCCTTTAGTTGAATGTCTTCTCGTTCCCGATATGGCACTAGCTACTGCTGAGACCTATGCTACACAAGGTAAAAATACACTTGTGCTCCTTACTGATATGACGGCTTTTGCAGATGCTATTAAAGAAATTTCCATCACAATGGACCAAATTCCTTCTAATCGTGGTTACCCCGGCTCTCTCTACTCTGATCTAGCTTCTCGTTATGAAAAGGCTGTCGATATTGATGGAAGCGGTTCGATCACAGTACTTACTGTGACAACAATGCCTGGTGGCGATGTCACGCACCCCATTCCTGATAATACAGGATATATTACAGAAGGGCAGTTTTATCTCCATGGCGGTAGAATCGATCCCTTTGGATCACTCTCTCGTCTTAAACAACAGGTGATTGGAGCGGTGACTAGAAAAGACCATGGCGATCTAGCCAATACAATGATCAGGCTCTATGCTGACTCAAAAAAGGCAAGAGAGCGCCAAGGTATGGGCTTTAAACTGTCCAAATGGGATCAGAAACTTCTCAGTTATTCGTTTCTATTTGAAGATCGCATGATGAATCTAGAGGTTAATATTCCTATTGAAGAGGCGCTTGATCTTGGATGGAAAACCCTTGCTGAGTGCTTTGAGCCGGACGAGGTAGCGATGAAAAAAGCCCTCACGGACGAACACTGGCCTAAAGAGAAGTAGAAATGGCTGTAATTAGACTGACAAAAAATGAGCTTCGAGATCAGGAGAGTAAATTAACTCAGCTGGATAAGTATCTGCCAACACTTCAGCTTAAAAAGGCACTTCTGCAGATTGAGGTAAATAGTTCTCAAACAGAACTTGAGAAGCTTGAAGCCAAACAAGAACAGATAAAGGAAAAAGTTTTCTCATTTGCAAACCTACTATCTGTTGGTGAGTTAGATCCTATTTCTCTTGTGCAGGTTGAAAATGTCAATAAGGTCTATGAAAATATTGCAGGTGTAGACATCCCTCTTTTTGAAGGAGTCGATTTTAAGAAAGAGGAGTTTTTTCTCTTCGATACCCCTGTTTGGCTCGATAGCGCTCTAAAATTTATCAAAGAGCTTTTTACCATTAAAGAAAACATCCAAGTAGTCACTGAAAAAAAAGAAGCGCTTGAAAAGGAGCTGCGAGAAGTGTCTATTCGCGTTAACCTTTTTGAAAAAGTTTTGATTCCCAGGTGTAAGATGAATATCAAAAAGATTAAAGTCTTTTTAGGTGATCAATTTCTAGCTGCTGTCTCTCAAGCTAAAGTGGCAAAGCAAAAAATAGAAGCGGGGGAAGCTCTATGATTATTGAACCACTCAAATATGTCTTTCTAGGCTCACATAAAGATGTTGATGGCTTCTTTGCAAAAGCACAAAGTGAAGGCTTTATTGAATTTATTGGTTCGCCTCGAAAAAAGAGAGAGCTCCCAAAAGAGCTCCAGGATATTCTTTTCGCGATGAAAATCCTTAAAAAGAGGCCTATTGATGAGCAAATAGAAACCGAGCCTCCTATTCTACCACATTCGATTGCAAAGAGAATTATTCATGCCTATGAGATAGTTGAGACGCTGAATGAAAAGAAACGACTTCTTCGAACCGAAATTGCACGTGTTAAAGTTTTTGGAGATTTCAGCCTTTCAGATTTGGACTTTATACAGACAGAGGGAAGGCGTGTTTTCCAGTTCTTTTCTCTTAAATCCTCGAAAGCAAAAGATGTTAACCTCCCAAAAGAGCTCATTCATGTTGGCTCAGAATATGATCTTGACTACTTTATTTCCATA
>JAJFML010000062.1 GCA_021772195.1 Chlamydiota bacterium
CCTCAAAATCGTCGAGGGCACCGTTGCTAATGTTCCTCCAAAAGGCGGAAGAAAGCACCCTAATCAAGAGTATATCAAGGTCGACACCAAAAATATCCTCTTCATTGTAGGAGGTGCCTTTGTCCATCTCGATAAGATGATCTCTAAACGACTAGGGAAAAGCACAATCGGTTTTGAAGCAGGCCAGAAAAGGGCCATCGACACGCAAGAATCGAACTACCTGCTCTCTAAAGTTGAATCAGAAGATCTCATATCATTTGGCATGATCCCCGAATTTATCGGCAGGTTCAACTCTATTGCTAACTGCAACGAGCTAGACACCAAGGATCTCATTTCGATCCTAACGGAACCTAAAAACGCAGTGATTAATGAGTATATTCAGCTCTTTAAAGAAGAAGAAGTGAAGCTTGAGTTTACAAAAGGAGCTCTTGAGGCCATTGCCAAAAAGGCCAAAGAGACCGGAACAGGTGCAAGAGCGCTCCGTATGATTGTGGAGAATTTACTTCGTGATCTGATGTTTGAGGTTCCCTCCGATCCCACTGTGCAGGAGATCATTATTGAGGAAAAGACGATAACGGAAAATGCTGAGCCTTTGATTAAACGAGACGGCGACGCAAAGACGGCCTAAACCGCTCATTCATCAGAACCATCCTTTTCTTCCTCTACTTCCCTATCATTTTGGCTTCTAGCAGCAGCGGCGGCAACGCCTACTTCCTCACCATTTCCTGCTCGCGGAGGGCTGGCCTGAGAATTTGCTGGAGCCGGTACTGGCTCGTAGACCCGGATGCCTACCATCGGAACTCCGTTTGATCCTGCTTCATAGTGCTGAAAGGCAGGAATCTGTCCAAATTGTTCAAAAATTACCTCTCTTAGTTCAGAAGACATTGAACCAAATTCTCTCTTCATACCAAAATCAGGTCTCACTCCTACCCTTCCATTTTCATGAGGAAAATATGCCTCCCCTTCCTCAAAGAGAACAGCTGAGATAAGAGCATCTTCTATAGTATCCTGAGTCGTCTTTCCACCATTAAAATCTTGATTCATCAGAGGATGTTGAATGCCCATTGAAGCTACGGCTCTCGCATACTCTTGCTCTGATGATCTTAAACTATTATCTGAAGTCAAACTCAAAGCCCGACCACCTCCAGATGACATAGCATGGACTAACACTCTACCTCTTGGAAAATAGTTTGCGCCTGGTAAGAATGGGTTACCCGCTTTAGATCCAATATAACCACAAAGAGCATCGAAATTTTCTTTTGCCTTATCTCGAATTGCCTTTGAATTGATAGGGTCATCCTTCTTATAGACAGGTTTAGCAAGGGCAAAACAAATTGCAAAGACATCAATATTCTTGATATTTTTTTTAAGTTCCTTTGCTTTAGCAACATCACTCTCTAATCGCTTAATTTCATCCTCTACAAGCCTTGACTGACCAGCCTTGCGTCGAGAAGCTGCTAACCGCCCATCTCTATCTTTTATCACTTCATCCATTCTCTTTAGCATATCAACTTGAAGATGACCTACTTTTTTGATCCTTTGAATCGCTTTCTCTCGTTCAGGACCTTCAGGAACGTTAAACGCATCAAAAAGCGGAAGGAAATCTTGCCAATCTTTAATTTTTACTCTTTCTCGTATTCTTTCAGTTTGAAGGCTAGTAGTCTCTACCATCGATCTTGAACCAGAATAGCTACCTTTACTCGCGAGGTTAAAATGAGCAATTCTCTCATTGGGACAGGTCGTGTGATCATTTAGATAGGCACCTAAATCGCGAATAGTAGGAATCTCATCTACTGTTGCTCGGAAGGTCAGGCGATGAACTTGCCCATTTATGTCCTTATACTTTAGGGTAATCTCACCTGTTGCCATGTTATAATTAGCAAAATGGTCCTCCATCCTAAAGCGCTCTACCGCCCCTAATTCATTTGCTAAGGAGCCGCCATCTTCTTCAAGTTTCGCATAGAAAAAATCTCTCACTTCAGCTTCAAATTTAACTAAAAAACCTCTTCTGGCATCTCTAGCCTCATCAGCACCATCTTTTTTAGCCTTAACCGAGTTAACTGCACCTGAATGCCCGCTAAGAAAGAAGCCCAAATGTTTGTCTAATTCCTCTGCCCTTTTGGCTACATTGACTAGATCTACAGATGACGCCGCACCCCTTCTAACTGCTGAGGTTGAATGAGCTGCATTTCTATTCGTATGTGAAACAGAGTGACCTGCATTCCTGCTAGTGTGTGATACGGAGCTTGCCTGACTACTTCCAACTGCTTGAGGCTGAGGATCAAAGACTAAAACTGCCCTTGAAGGCTCTGACAAGGCTTCGTCACTCTCACTTTGAGCTTGTAATTGTTCCTCGCGCCTTAATTCATCATCCAATGACACATAACTTGACATTATTAAACCTTTTATAATTCTTATTAGTTTTATTATAACAAAATTTACTTAATATTAACAGAATATTATTGTATTAATATTTTTAAATTTTCAAAATAATGCCCTTTTAAATACAACCCTCTAATTAACAACCACTTAAATTTGCAAAGAGCTACATCGCTAATAATTAGTCACTTAGAGAAAGTGAAAGATTTATTTAAATATATTGCAAGTCCTTTATTGTTAAGGGATTATTAAGAAAACTTCATGATTACAAAACCATAAGTTACTGATAATCAACACTCCTTATAACTGTATATTAAATAATTAACTTGATAAATAAATCACAGTTTGTTAAAATTACATCAAGAAGAGTAGTTTTTACTAAGAATTACAGAGGTTTTATATGACAGAAAAGTTAAACGATTTAGAAGCCCTTTTAGGGGACATCTCAGATCTTACTCCAGAAAAGATGGACAAGCTAGTTAAAGAGTCCATAGGAGCGTTTGAGGAGCTTGTGAACCTTATGAATAACGGTTCAGAAGAAGATAAGAAAAAAGCAATGGAAGGAGCTGAGAAGCTTAGAGAAAATTTAGAAAAGCAGGCCGAAAAGGCAGTAGAGCAGCTTAAGATATCAACTGATGAGCTCGACACCTTTATAGAGAACCCCGACAACTTCTCGGAAGAGGAATGGGAAGCTCTCCAAAAGGCAAAAGGAGATTTAGACTCTTTTAAGAGTACGCTTTTTCAAAAGGATGAGCCTAAGAAGGAGTCAGTTAAGGGTAATAAGAAAAAGCAAAAGCCCGTTTGGGTTGCAGGTTAATAAATAGGCGTAAA
>JAJFML010000063.1 GCA_021772195.1 Chlamydiota bacterium
TTTCAAATATTTCTTTAACACTTTAAATTAAAGTTATTACTTGCTGCTACTTGATATCAAATAAGAAAAAGATATATCCTTCTACCTTATGTCATTTATTAAGAACAAGGTTTTTGGAAGCACCCTACTTGTAGCAGGGACTCAGATTGGCGCAGGAATGCTTGCGCTACCTATTAGCACAGGTGCTACAGGCTTTAAAAATTCGATCCTACTCTTTCTTACCTGCTTTGTTTTTATGCTTATCTCTCTTTTACTTCTTTTAGAAGCTAACCTCTTCTCAAAAAACTCAAATGTAAATCTGATTTCGATGGTAAAAAGCAGACTAGGTCCTATTGGACAAATGGTTGCTTGGTTCTCCTTTTTACTTCTACTCTACTCTGTTGCAGCTGCCTACCTTTCTGCTGGAGGTTCATTAATTAATCAGGCAATTGAGTCGAGTTTTCAGACAACACTCTCTCCGAACACAGGTGTCTTGGCATTTCTCTTTATTTTTGGGTTTCTAGTTGTCTTTGGAACAAAAGGTATCGATTGGGTAAATCGTATTTGCGTGATTGGACTATTCATCTGTTTTTTCTCCCTTGCCTTCTTTGTAAGCCCTTTGATCAATTTGGATTCTCTAGAGTCAGGAGAAGCTAAATACCTATGGGTAAGTATTCCTATTGTTGTTCTCTCTTTTACCTCTCACATCATCGTCCCATCGCTTCGAACCTATCTGAAAGGGAATGTTCGAGATTTGAAGATAGCTCTCGTTGTAGGGAGCATAATTCCACTCATCTTTTACCTTCTCTGGGAGTTCCTCATTTTTGGCCTCCTTCCTGAGACAGGCCCAAATGGCCTTGATACAATTGCAAGAGAGGCGCAGCCGATTGCAGCACTTACAAATGCTCTCTACTCATTTCTGAAAATTACGTGGGTACCAGTCATTGTCGGGCTCTTTTCCTTCTTTGCTCTTGTGACCTCCTTTTTTGGTGTCTCTCTTAGCCTCTACGACTTTTTGGCAGATGGCTTTCGCATCAAAAAAACGACAAGCGGAAAAATTTCGCTTCTCCTGACCATGTTTATTATCCCTCTCTTCTTTGTCATCTTTTATCCCCAAGGATTCTTAAGTGCGCTTGGTTATGCAGGAGTCTTTGTCGCGATCCTGTATGGTGTTTTACCTGCCCTTATGGTTTGGCATGGTAGATATATCGAAAAAAGAAAGGAGAAGTTCAAAGTCATCGGTGGAAAACCACTGCTTTTATTCATGATTACCCTCTCACTTGGAATCATTTTTCTGCAAGTCGCCTCGACCCAAGGTTGGCTGCCCACGCCATTTACCAACTAGTTCTTTAGGACTCACTTCTATGAAATTACTCCTTTCCTTTCTACTCACATCTACTCTTCTATTTGCATTAGAAGAGGCAAATGAAGAAATAGCTCAACTAGACATAAGTTTAATAAGCGAGCCTGTTTCCATCACAGAATTTGAAATTCCAGAGCCCAGACTAAACTTAAAGAATAAAAGTCCCGTTCTAGCAGCTACTCTATCAATTGTGCCGGGCCTGGGAAATTTCTACTTAGGAGACTTTGAGACTAGTAGTTTCATTCTCAGTTCCATGGGGACAGCAGTAGCAGGAATGTATACACCTAGCTATTTTATCCAGGAGTCAAGCTCACTTACAATTCAAACAGTGTGGGCGTATGGCTTCTACTCATCCTACCGCGATGCAAGAATTTATAGAGAAAATGCTGGCTACGACTACCAAATGCCTACAGACTCTTTTGCAGAAATTGCACTCTCTCCTTTCAGTCCCAGTATCCTAAAAAAGCCCGAGGTTTGGGGAGCGGTTTTAGTTGATTTAGCCCTAGCTATCACCCTCGTGCACTTCACATCACCCCGCGATGCACACATTCAGCTATCAACAGGTCCAGAGATGAATCCTCTATTTGCTTTTCCTGTAGGAATCAGCGAAGAGACATTTTTTCGCGGCTTTTTGCTCCCATTCTTCTCTGAATATTTCACACCCACCGGCGGAATTATTCTCTCATCTATAGCTTTTGGGGCAGCGCACATTCCTAATGCTAGATATATGACGAGGGAAGATGCCAGAAGTTATTATGCCCTAAACATTCCACTTATCACCTTAACAGGAGCCTACCTTGGTTGGCTCACCTACAAAAACAATTCCCTAAAGGAAGCTGTTGCCTACCATTCTTGGTATGATTTTATTGTTTTTAGCCTTGTTAGTTTAGCGGAGTTAGCCGAGCAAACCATCAGAACAGGAAAGCCTAGCTTTGCCTTCTCCTTTGACTTTTAGAAGCTTGATCTGATAAGAGTAGGATATGAAAATATCAGGCATTAATCCTTCTTCTTTTCCAGCAGGAGACTCCTCAAAGTGGACGCAGCTTTTAAAGCTCTTCGAAGACATTAGAAAACTTCAAGAGGATATGAAGAAGCATCCTGAAAATGCGATAAAGGATATCGATCAGATGATCCAAGATGCAAAAAAAATGCACCAACTTGCAAAAGAACTCCCCCCCCAACAGATTGTCCCAACTTTGCCAAAGAGGTGGGTGGGCTAGTCAATACTCTTGAAAACATCCGTTCTGATTATCTTAATGATATCTCCCACAATCCCGATTTAAGTAAACAGTGGAAAACATTTAATGGAGATATGATGGAAATCTTCCACGTCATAGTCCAAGGCTAATTTCAGTCTGTAATCATCGGGTTAACAATATTTGTATCAATATACAAAGTAGCTGCGCCTGATTTATCGGACAGAGTAAATTCCTTAATATCTACTGGCTTAATCTTGAAAATCGCTCTCTCATCATTATAATTCTCAAGAGACATCTCAATTACAACTGGTCTTCCCCTATCAATAATCAAAACAGCGTTTGGCGGCTCTACCCTAAAGCTCTCTTTGCCCTCGTCCCACACCTTTAAAAAATCTTTGACAAAAACTTTACCTGCCTTCCTGTTCGGTCTATCTGTAAACCAAATTACCGTGTCATGCATCTCATCTAAAACAAGCTTATAACCTTTTTTATCATCACCTACAACCATACTTTTTGGAGCTTGCACAACGTGCAAAATTCTCTCCTTTTTAGAGCATGCTGTAAGTGTTAGGATTAAAAGCGCTGTTGCTAAAAGTTTTTTCATCTCTTTGCCCTCTCCTATTTGTCTGCAACATATCCTTTGCTCATTTTTCAGTAAATGCTAGAATTTAAGATCATTTTTTAAATTTGAGGTAACTTTCATATGAAATATCTTGTTTTCTTACTAGCTACATCTTCTCTTTTTGCCACATACCGCACTCTTCAATTTGAAAATGACGATGTCAAAGTATTTAAAACAACAATTACTCCCAATGAACCTCTCAAGATGCACAGGCATGACTGTGACCGTGTTGTCATAGGACTAAAGGGAGGAACCCTTACAAAAATTGAAGAGACAGGCGAGACCTCTCTTTTAGTTTTTGAAACAGGAAAAGCATACTGGTTAACTCGTGACCCAGAAAATGAGCTTCATGGAGATATCAATGAATCAGATGATCCAGTAGAAGTGATGGTTATTGAAATAAAGAAAAATGGAAAATAAAAAACCTACTATAGGAGTTGCTGCTGTTCTCATCAAAGATGGCATGGTCCTTCTTGGAAAAAGAAAAAACTCACACGGAACCGGCACTTGGGCTACACCTGGTGGCCACCTGGAATTTGGCGAGACTCCCATTCAGTGCGCCAAAAGAGAGCTCCTTGAGGAGACAGGGCTTATAGCTCATATGTGCACTCAGGGCTCTTGGACAAATGATCTAATCGATGGCAACCATTACGTTACACTCTTTGTTACAGTAACTGATTTTGAAGGCATACCCCAGCTACTAGAGCCTCACAAATGTGAGGGTTGGCGCTGGTTTCCCATAGATGGCCTTCCCTCTCCATTATTTAAATCGATTGACTCTCTGATTCAAGACGCTGGATCACTTTTGTAATAGATAAGACTATCTTCCATTTTTTTAATCTAGTATGGTAAAAAAACTGGAGGTCTTTGCGACAAAAACCATTGAAGGTAAACGCAAAGGTAAAGTCATCCATTTTGGATCAACAGGACCTAGGGAAACGCCAGAATGAAAATTCTTCTTACAGGTGCAAATGGCTATATCGGCTCAAGGCTAACCCCCTTATTGCTCCAATCATCACACGAGCTCTACCTTTTTGTCAGGGACCCCAATAGGCTGCATCTGACCG
>JAJFML010000064.1 GCA_021772195.1 Chlamydiota bacterium
CATAGGAGGGTTTTCTGCTGCTAATTACTGGGACTTCACCGAACAGATATTTGAATCCACAATTGTGATTTCTAGCAGGCATTTTAATAAAAAAAACCAAACCATTTCCAATTTGAGATTTCTCTTAAAAAGTTTTACAAATAGAAAAATCTTTGGACTAAAGACTGTTTGGCAAAATCAATTCAAGATTCAAATTTCAGACCCCCATAAAACAATTATCGATATACTTGATGATCCTTCTCTTGGGGGTGGAATTCGCACAACAATTGATATTCTACGTGCTTATTTGTCCTCATCGCACTTCAGTGAAAGTGAACTTAGCATCTACGCAAAAAAAATGAAGAACAAGACAATTTTTAAGAGGTTGGGTTTTCTCATTTCTGAAATCAATCCCAATCTTTCAGATCTGATTGATTTTTGTCATCACAATCTAAGCAAAGGATACTCTCAACTAGATCCTCAAGTAAAAGGGGCTAGATTAATAAAAAAATGGAATCTTTGGATTCCAAAGGGACTATTTAATGATCAATAAATTAGAAATTCTAGACCTTGCCTCCTCACTCAAAATACAAATAAATACAATTGAGAAAGATTACGTTCTTGGATGGATACTGATGGGGGTAGAGAGAAATAAAAGAATCAACAATAGCTGGATTTTCAAAGGAGGAACATGTCTAAAGAAGTGCTTTTTTCATGATTACCGATTTTCAGAAGACCTTGATTTTACTCTAATAGATTCCACTCAATTTGATAAATCCTTTCTAGAAATTGTTATCAATGAATTATCTGATTGGGTCATGGAGGAGTCTGGTATTGAAATACCACAAAATAAGCACTCCATTAATTTTTATACTAATCTTCAAGGATCTGAATCATGCCAAGTGAAAATCTCCTATCTGGGCCCATTAAGACAAAAACAGCGCAGCAACCTTCCTACTATAAAGCTTGACATAACTCCCAATGAAAAAGTTGTTTTACCACCTGAAAGAAGAACTATCTTTCATCCTTACTCAGACAAACCTCATCATCTCTCTAAAATCCTTTGTTATTCCTACGAAGAAATTTTTGCAGAGAAATTAAGAGCATTGGCAGAAAGAGCAAGACCAAGAGACTTATACGATATTATTCACCTATATCAAAATTCTTCAAACATGGAGAAGATGAAATTCTTAAGATCACTTGAGCAAAAATGTGCCTATAAAAGGCTCCCTTCTCCAACTTTAAAAACCATTGAACAACATCCTAAAAAAGCTCTACTCTCATCAGAATGGGAGAGTATGTTAAACCATCAACTACCAGATTTAAGTTCTTTTAAAAGTTACTGGGAACAACTTCCAAAAGTTTTCGAATGGATTTCAAAAAAATAAAATGATTGATCCTACCTTGCATAACACTCTTTCTTAGAGTAAAATAGATCGCAATTATGCTCTATATCATCGCAACACCTATCGGCAATTTAGACGACATCACCCTTCGCGCTATCAAAGCGCTGAAGGAGTGCGACTTAATCCTCTGTGAAGATACGAGAGAAAGCAAAAAGCTCCTCTTTCATCTCGAAATCAAAAAAAAACTGCTTAGCTACCACTCCTTCAATGAGAAAGAGAGAGAGGATGAGATCATAGACCGATTAAAATCTGGCGAGACGATCTGCCTAATATCCGATGCAGGCACTCCCCTCATCAATGATCCCGGATCTCCTCTCATCCAAAGACTGATTAAAGAAAACCTTGAATTCACAGCGCTTCCCGGCCCCTGTAGCGTTATCAACGCCCTTCTTTTATCCGGTATGGGCTCAGAGAGGTTTCAGTTCATGGGATTTCTACCAAAAAAATCAGGAGAAAAAAGATCATTCGTCCTAAGAGCGCTCTCTTTTCACGGCACAAGTCTCGTCTTTGAAAGTCCTAAGCGTCTGATCAAAACTCTGAAAGAGATCGATGAGATAGCGCCAACAGCACAACTAGCTGTCATTCGCGAGATGACGAAACGCTATGAAGAGAGAGTATCTGGCACGCCAAAAGAGATCATCCAACATTTCGCATCAAAAGAGGTCAAAGGTGAAATCGTCCTAGTCTTCAAAAAACATGAAAATGAGATTGATTGCAGCCTCGAGGAGATATTAGCTCTTCTTCAAGAAGAGCTTGGACTAAGTCTAAAAGAGGCTATAAAGAAAGCTGCTCATTTAATGGGGAAATCAAAACGCGAGGTCTATAAGTATGCTCTTGATCAGCGCTGCACTGACGGCTGAAGCAAGACCGATCATTGATCACTTTCATCTCAAGCTCATTCAACCAGGCACAACCGACACCCCATTTTACGAAGATCTCTCCTTTGCGCCAAAAGATGAGCCTTTTGCCGCTCTCACATCAAACGATGTAGCAAAAGTAATAGCAAACACCCTACAAGCAGATCAAAGAGCCGTCTTTGAGGAGATTACCCTCACCCCACTCAAACATGCTTTCGATTACAAGAAGAAGAGCTAATCTAGAGAATACAAAATTGCTGACAAAGATATTATCACTACTGCAAAAGCAGATATTATTAAGGCACTACCCTTATGAAGTCTTACCATCGATCCTAACGAAGGGCATACCCCCTTCCCATGAAAAAATATACTCATCTCAGGCATTGCATAAATTTCAGGTGGAACCTCTGTAATCTGGTTATTGTGAAGGTCTAGAACGATTAGCCCAGTCAAAGCTCCTATCTTAGATGAAATCTCTGTAATCTGGTTATCTTTAAGCCGTAGTTTTTTTAGCTGAGTCAAAGCTCCTATCTTAGGTGATATAACCTTGATCTGATTATTATTAAGTCCTAGCTCTTGCAGCTGCGTTAGGTTTTTGATCTCAGGCGGAATCTCTGTAATCTGGTTATTATTAAGGTCTAAAGCTCTTAGCTGAGTCAAAGCCCCTATCTCAGGTAGAATCTCCGTAATCTGGTTATTATCTAGACATAGACCTTCTAGCTGAGTGAGATACTGTAGCTCAGGTGGCATAACCTTGATCTGGTTATTTGTAAGGTCTAGCAGTTGCAGCTCTGTTAGGTTCTTGATCTCAGGTGGTATAACCTTGATCTGGTTATTAATAAGAATTAGATTTTTTAGCTGACTGAGATTCTTGATCTCAGGTGGTATAACCTTGATCTGGTTATTATTAAGAATTAGATCTCTTAGCTGAGTCAAAGCCCCTATCTCAGGTGGAATCTCCGTAATCTGGTTATTATCTAGACATAGACCTTCTAGCTGAGTGAGATACTGTAGCTCAGAAGGAACTACTTTTAACTTGGCAGAAATGAGAGAGAGACGTGTAATTCCATTAAAAAGATGAGCGTTATTCTCATCTCTTATCCAAAACCTAAACCCTACAAGATCAAGAGGAACATCCACACCAGGCATAGAATCAACTAATGCACTTCTTAAGACTTGAGACGCATGATCTTGCCTATTTTGATCTACGACTCTTCGAAGTTCCGAAAAGTGAGCCTCTGAGAATATGACAGGAAATTTCTGAACAATCTCTTTCCACTGATCTTTTCTGACCTCTTTTTTGAGCTCATCATGTGTCTTTTTTAAGTGTTCTATACGCGATTGATGCGCTGGATACTTTCTATATAGTCCATTTTCAGAAGGTGCAGAGGAGGGGTCAAAATCACTTACTTTGGGCGTTAAATCTTTTACGTGGTGCTTCCACGCTTTATTAAAAGTTTTACTCACAAGTGGAAAAGAAGCACCTACATGAAATGACACTCTACTTAAAACTTCATGTGGCAACCTCTCAACCTTAGAGGAAGCTTGAATAACCTCTTCATGAGAGCTTTCTTGAGGATCTACTCTTTCTGCTAGACTTAGAGCTGTGCTAGCTTCAGCCCCTCTTTTATCTGATGAAGCTCCCCTACGGATAAGTCTTCCAGATGGATGAGGCTTATCTTCTAAACATGCTCCTGAAGCTCTTGCCGCCCCTCTTTCAAGTGAAATCCCCATTTCCCCTCCAAATTAAAAATTTAACTTTCTTATCTTATTTGAATAAGATCAACAATCGGCTGGCATTATAATAAATTAATAACATAAAAGCACGCGTTATAATTTTACAAAAAAA
>JAJFML010000065.1 GCA_021772195.1 Chlamydiota bacterium
GATTTCTGCTCGTGCACGTCTTAATTTCAAGAAGAGTAGGTTTTAGCATAGGATAGCTTTTTTTAAAAGTAGATGCTGTCTCATAGTTCAACCCAAACGCCTCTGCCATTTTTTCAAAAGAGTGATCGTGCTTGCAAGTAAAAAATTCATCAAATCCCTTTTTTTCAGAGGAGATAGGGAGATGAGAGAAGATGCCGCCACCGCTATTATTGAATACGATAAATAAGATGGGCAAGTCTTTTGCAAGTGAAAGAGAGTTTAGATCATGCAAACATGCAAGGTCTCCTAAAACAGCAATTAAAGGACCTACCGCTTTTGATAGCCCAACAGCAGTTGCTATATTTCCATCGATGCCGCTCACACCCCGATTTGCATAGATCTTTTTCGGCACATTTTTGGGAAAGAAAAAGTTGTCCGCATCCCTAATTGGCATACTATTTGCGAGAAAAAGCGAAGTCTTCTTGGGGAAATGTCTTCCCAATTGTTGCATGAAATGAGGTTCAGTATTCTCTGGAATTTTCAGATCGAGAGAAAAAGTCTCAACAGGCTTATTTGAAGATCCTGGACAAGCTTCACAAAATGGTTGAATAGTTGTTTTGAAATGGTGCGTGACGAGATGATAGGGATCAAAGCAGGCGTCGGTCTCTTGAATATTTGCATAGATCGCGCCCTCTTTCAGCCACGAAAAAACCTTTTTCGAGACGAAACGTCGCCCAAAATGAAGGACATAATCCGGAGGAGATAGATCTCGCCCCTTCAAAAGGAGGTCAAAAGAATCCACAACATTTGGATGTTTTGAATAGGACCTAACATTTGATAGAATATCTGCAAAAATTGGGCAGGAGAGTCTCTCAGAGAGTTTGAAAATGGGCTCTAAATTTTCATCTGTTTTCCCGATCAGGATAAGTCCATTTTTATGTGGATCAAAAAATGAGGGCACCTCTATTTTTCCGGTCTCTGCCGTGAAATATTTCGGTGCAATGCACTCACTTGCAGACACTCTATCAAAGAAGGGCTCTCTAGACATAACATTTAAGTGAACAGGACCATTTTGCGCTTTGAATACGGCATAAGATGCAAAAGATGAGAGTGCTTTTTTACTGAAATGGGGGTCAGACAAAAGTATTTCTTTTTCAAAACGAACAAATGACGAAAAAATCTTTGTCTGGTGTGTTGTCTGATTCGCGGACGTATCTCTTAACTCAGGAGGCCTGTCAGCAGTAAGAACTAGAAGAGATACCTCGGAGTGGTGCGCCTCCATGATTGCTGGAAGAAGATTTCCCACAGCTGTTCCTGATGAGACAATGATGGCCGCGGTTTTCTTAGATCCGCAAGCAAAACCGAGAGCCTGAAAACCTAAACCTCTCTCATCAAAATGGGAGGAACAAACAGCTTTTGGATGGTTAATTGCAGCTAGAGTCAGCGAAGTCGATCTTGATCCAGGAGCTATAAAAAAGTGGGTCACTCCATTTTGCACAAGAGAATCGATAAGGACATTAGCAGATTCAAGATTGATTTTTCCTAGAAGCATAAAATCTCTCTGAAGGGTTGAATTTTTAGATCGAGCTCTTGCCATTCTTTCTCAGGTACAGATTTTTCGACGATTCCTGTTCCTGAATAGATATGCAGTTTTCCATTCTGAAAAAGAGCGGACCTGATGGCTACTGCCATATCTGCACTCTCAGGTGTAATCATCCCAAAACCTCCCGCATAGAGTCCGCGTGAGAAAGGTTCATTCTTCTCCAGGAAAGATCTCGACTCTGCTTTGGGATAGCCAAGAGTAGCTGCCGTTGGATGAAGAGAATTGATGACCATTTCATCTGTACTATTTTTTAATACTCCAGATAGTTTTGCGTAGAGATGCTGCACATTTTTAGCATCAATAACACCTGTATCGCTCACATTAACCTTCTCTAAAAATGGCGCCAGTTTTTCACTAATATCTCTTTTGACAAATTCAAATTCTGCAAGCTCTTTGGGGTCGGATAGAAGCTCTCTCTTCAAAAGCTCACCTTTAGCTCTTGTGCCTGCAACTGCTTCCGAAAAAACTTCAGAGCCCATCCGGTAATAGAGCCTCTCAGGACTCACGCCAAAAAAGGCGAGCCCATTTCTTGGTTCAATATAAAACTGGTAGGCATTATCTCTCAGTAACGCTGAGAAGAGGGTAAAGGGATCGAGATCTCCATCAAATGTCAGAGTGACTCTTCTTGCTAGCACTACCTTTTCAATGGAGATTTTTGCCTCAAGGATATTTCTTTCCCATTCGGGGTATTCAGGGAAATATGTGACAGATTTAACTTTAGGGAAATTTGAGGGTTTGAGCGGCTCTTCAGCTTTTTCTATTTTTTTAGGATAGATTTTCTCAGGAAATTCTCCCGGTAGAGAGTCAAACGGCTTGGTAAGAAAGTACTCTTTGCCGCTTTTTTTTGAGCCAAAAGAGAGCTTGGCTTCTTTTGAGTCTCTACTTTTCCAATAGATTTTGGGATAGCGATTAACTTTCTGCAACATAGATAGAAACTGCGCCTAAAAAGAGAGGGTGAGCGCTTCTGTTCTTAAAACCATTATCCTTTAGAAGAGTTAAAAAGCTCTTTCCATAGGGAAAGGTCTCAATCGTTTTATTGAGATATTCATAGGAATCTTTTTTCTGCGAGAGTAGGCCGCCAATAATAGGAAGAACCTTACGAAGATAGAAGAGGTGAGCCTTTTTAATCAAAGGATGCTCAGGCAATGAAAACTCTAAAACAAGAAGCCTACCTCCTGGTTTTAAAACGCGCCTGATTTCTTTAAACCCCTCGCTTAAAAATTCAACATTTCGAATGCCAAAGGAGATAGTGACAACGTCGAATGAATTATCTTCAAAGGGGATCTTTTCTGCAGAGCCGTGGCTGAACTTGACCTGTCCCTTATAGAATTTGTCTTTGAGTTTATTGGCGCCAATTTCAAGCATCTTTTTTGCTGGATCTACGCCGTAGATTTCATCAATTTGATGCGAGTTTTCCATAAGACAGATGATTTGATCTGCCGTCCCGCATGCAAGATCAAGAACTTTTATCTGATCTTTTTCAGGTAGATGTTTCGCTACTTTTTTGCGCCATCCTTTGTCAAAGCCAAAGGAGAGAATGCGGTTGATGCGGTCGTAAGTGGGAGAGATGTCATTAAACATCTTCCAGACGTTATTTCTAGTTGGTTCCATGCTAAAAACTTTTACCAGATCTAAGAATTATTAGAAAGAAATAGCTCTTTTCAAACCTTTTTGGAGGTGGTTAAGGTTTAAAGGGTTATGTGTTTTGTAAGTTACTGATTATAAGTGGATTGCAGTTAAGGTTTTTGGGTTAGACTAAACATAAGTAACTTAAGTTTAGATGTTAATTAATTATTTTAAAAAATTCAATTATTTGTTATAATTATAGTATAAATATATGGAAGTATTACTATGTCATCAATAATCGATTCAGTTTTTAATGCAACTACTTCAGCTTTATCGTCTGTAGAACCTGTTGCTTCAGATGGGACAAGCTTGTTGCGTTTAGCAGGAGCTGCAATAGCTGTATCTGGAGCCTTATTCTGCGCCTATACGAATGGCCCTTCTCGGGTATATGCAAAAATGAGATCATATGTCAGTTTGCAAAAGGTCTTATGGAAAAATCCTGAGATCGCAGGCTCTGCTAGTTTTTTGTATAGGACTGGTATACTTACTCAAGAGAATATTGATACGCTTCTTCAGAACGTAGAAAATGCAAAGGAAGTTGCCGTAGGACTTCATGTGCTAGAAAGTGCAGGTATTTTAACTTCTGAGAGTCGAGAGGCTTTTCTTCAAAAAATTGCTCAAGAAAAATCACTGTCGGAAGGTATTTTTTACTTAAATCAAGCAGGACTGTTAACGCAAGAAAACTTTGACCAACTTCTTCGTATGGATGTTGATGAATTGAAGGACGTTTGCCTTGTTCTTAAGGATTTGTCCACCTTAGGTCACTTGACACAAGGTAGATGTAATAAGCTTTTATTAGACCCTGATGAAGCAGGGTATATTTACACCTGTATACAATTTTTAAAAGAAAATGATCTTTATTCCATGGATACTCTTGACCATCTTTTTCAAGAGGCATTAGACATAGCATTGGGACTTCGTTCTCTAAAGCAAGCAGGTATTTTAACACGAGAGAACGGGCTACTTCTTTTTCGATATCCACAAATTGCAGAAGCGATCGCGGATGGGCTTTGCTCGTTACATAGAGTTGATATCTTAAGGCCCGAGATCAGGACGCAATACCTACAAAGCTTAGAGAGTATGGAGCAATCTGTGGGTTTTATAGTTAGACAATTTCATGCAGGTGTTTTTACGGAATCAAACATCAGACTTTTTTTGAATGATGATCAAGATGTTGGTCCGGCTGCATTTTATATAGGACTTAATAGAGCGGGTATTTTAAATCTTGAAAATATTCTAATTTTAGATTCAAGAAATATTGATATGCGAGAATTAGTTCAAGGTGTCAATAGATTAAATGAATCGGATGGGTTAAACCAAGAGAGCTATTCTAGACTTGTTGAAAATTCTCGAAATAATTCAAATGATTTTGTTGAATCTAACGATTTCTATGTTGATAGTTCTAAGTTGGGCGATGATCATCTGCAGTACCTTTTAAACTATTCAAGTAGGATCAGAATGAATGGTGGTAGACTCCCACAAATTAAGTACGAAGGCTCTGTTGGAATTGATGCTGGCGGTCTTAATCGAGACTTTATGACAAGGCTTTTTACAGCTATCTCTGGAGACTCAAGTGAGCTTGTCGTCGTATCCGATAATAAAGCTCGATTCATCTTTGATCGCGAGCCAGAGGGTCTTACACCAGAAAAGCAAAAAGAGGCTTTTCAGGGAGTTGGAACGATATTTGCTCATGCGCTTACAGGGAGAAGTTTTACTGTGGGTCAGCGCTTTTCTAAATCGGTTTTTGAAGTGATTCCTCACCTTTTAAAATGTGAAAAACTTCCTTCCGAGTTGTCTGATTTAGATAAACCTGAATATCAAGAAGCTCTGAAAACCTACTTAATAAGTCAATATTCAAACTATTTCCAAAACGATGCTGATGCTGCCTCATTTTTAGATGGATCAAAACTACCTGTTGGGTTCGATGAAGATCTTAAAAATGATCTTTTAAGTGATGTAAAAAATGAGCTATTTGGGTGTGCCCTTGTTGCAAAAGGATTGAAGGATCAGTTAATCACCTTAGGAATGACAACAGATGATATTAAAACACTAACATCAAAAGAACTTTCTTTAAGAATTCAAGGCACTCTCTCTCATGAGCAGGTTTTAAATGGTTTAGAATTTGACGGAGCTAGTGAAGAGCTACAAGGAAATATGAAAACCTGGATTCAAGGGCTCTCTTCAGAAGAGCTTAAGAAATTTGTCTGGTCTATGACTGGTTCCGAAACTATGCATCCTGAAACAAAATTAAAAATCTGTGTTAATTCAGCGGAGGATAAAGCTCGTCTTCCTAGTTATCACACATGCGGTAAGTATGTAGATATTCCAGCTTATGCTAATCTAGATACGCTTAAAACAAAGTTTGAATTGTCACTGGCTCATCTAAATCCTGCAGAGGGATTCCAGCTAGCCTAAATCGGATGAGATTTGTGCCAATTTCCGTCTTCGCCTTTTGAGTACTGTTTTTTTACTGCACTCCAAGCAACCCGGTGAGCGGCTTCTTCTCTTGAGCCTCCAAGCTTTCGCTTCTTTGGATCGGCGTACTCTTCCCACGCATTATTAAACGCTTCTATATATATTTCCTGCGCATGTTTCGGTAGATGTTTTTTGACGGAATCGGAAAGATCAGAAATAGATTTGTAAGGCATATTTTATCCTTGGTAATTTATTTAATTTTCTATACATATTGAATTTAAATAAGACAACAGGCGTTATAATGAGATTTGCTTTACCACTTATCCTTTTTTCACAAACACTTTTAGCTCTTCCTAGCGGCATGAAAGCTGTTCACGGAGAAGTAGATGTAACTAGAGAAGCATCGGAACTTGTCATAGAGACGGGTGAGAGGGCGATTCTAGAATGGGATAAGTTCTCGGTTGCGGAGCATGAAAGCGTACAGTTTGATCAGGCAAGTGAGCTCTCTGCCGTTTTAAACCGTGTGACGGGAAAGGATCTTAGTCAAATTATGGGTGAGGTGAGCTCAAATGGTGCTGTCTATCTGGTAAATCCTAATGGTGTTGTCATTGGCCACGAGGGAAATATCACTGCGAGAAGTTTTATTGCCTCTACTCTAGAACTTGCCAATCAAAGTTTTTTGGAAGGTGGAGATCTTTTCTTTTCAGGAGAGAGCAAAGAGACTGTTGTCAATCTTGGAAGAATTAACGCTGATGATGCTTATCTTTTGAGCTACCGGGTGATTAATGAAGGCGAGATCGTATCGGAAGAGTTTGCAGGGCTCGGTGCTGCCAGGGAGATTATTGTAAAAAGAGTGGGAGATGAGAGGATCTTCATCAAGCCTAAGGCTTTGAATAGAGATGGGGAAGGTATTTCGAATTCAGGTGAGATAGAGTCTTATAAAATTGAGATGAAGGCGGATGGAAATCTCTATGCGCTTGCAATCAATCAGGGGGGGAGAGTAGACACCCATGTTGAAGAGATCGGAGGAAGGATTTTAATTAGAGCAGAAGGCGGCTCTTTTTCCCACCAGGGAAATTTAGATAGTACAGTGATCGATATTGTAGCTGATCAGATCGATTTTAAAAGAGGCTCCATGGCAGATAATGCAAGGGCTACTTTCAAAAGTTTAGATGGCGATGTAACTATTCATGATGAGGTGGACCTACGGTGTCAGAGCATAGCTGTTGATGCTGAGGGTAATTTTGTAATAGGTGATGATGTCGATATTAACACTCTAGATTCAATAGAGGCGCGTGCGACGGGAAATCTAATTGTGGGTAAGGATAGTTATGTGACTGCTGAAGATGAGCTTCATTTAAGTGCCGGAGTATCGATTATGGTAGATAGAAATTCAAACTTTGAGGCTTCAAAAGGAAGCTTAGGACTTGAAGCTATCTCAGGAAATATTGTTTTTGCAGGTTCAAATGAGCCTTATTCTGAGAAAAAGATGGAAATAGTGGTGGGGGGAGCCTGCATAGCTGGTAATCATGTCGAATTTAGGTCTCCAGAGGCAATCTCATTTAAAACGGGTGAAAATATAATGCTCGATCAGGGCGTGGTCATTGAAGCTCCCAAAATCGAGGTGGAAACAGATTCTTTTCTCGTAATGGAAGGAGGGGAGATGATAGGGGCGACTTCGATCACCGCTAAAGGCGATATTCTTCTCAACGGTTTTACTATTGATGGAGATAACCGAGGAGCGATTTCACTTACATCGGGCAGAGATATTGAGCTTTCCAATCAGTCGACTACGAATGCAAAAGATTTTGATACAGAGATTTCAGCGGGAAGACACTTTTTTGTTACAAATGACTCTGAGGTCATGACCGTCAGTGGCAACATTACCGTGGCAGTTGATCAGAATGAACCCGAAGAGAGCGGTTTTTTCAAGCTTGATGAAACGAGTCAAATTGCGATAAAGACAGAGCAAAAAAAAGAGACTAAAAAAGAGACTCCTAAAGTTAAGATCTATACCTCACTTATTGGAAATAATGAGATTGAAGGAAAAATCTTAGATGAGTCCTTTGAAGAGACTACATTTGGTTTTGATACCGTCTATCCAGAGGGTGAGTATGTAGAGCCTGCCACCATTTATTACAAACCGCTTCCGAAAGGCATAACATTTGATATGCTAAAGTTTAAAGCTCCCTTGCAAAGGATCTTTGACAAAGCATCTCTTATAACCAAATTTACGATCTCTGAAATATCTAGCAGCGTGGATAACAACGAGCTTATCCACGATGAAGAAGAAGAGTAATTAGTTCGACTTACGTTTTCGGTCTGACTCTTTGAGATGTTTCTTGCGAATGCGGATTGTTTTGGGTGTAATCTCCACAAGCTCATCATCTTCGATGTAATCAATCGCCTCTTCTAGAATAAATTTTCTAGGCGGAGTTAAGATGATATTTTCATCAGTTCCTGACGCGCGAACGTTTGTTAGTTGCTTTGCTTTTGTGATGTTAACCACAAGATCATTATCTCTTGCGTGCTCGCCTACAACCATTCCTTCGTAGACATCATCTGTAGGTGTTACAAAGAGATGGCCTCTTCCTTGCAAGTTGAAGCAGGCGTATCCATTTGCTTTTCCTGTCATGTTAGCGATAAGAACACCTTTAAGGCGGGAGGCGATGGCACCTTTTTCAGGACCGAATGAGTCAAAGATTGAGGTGAGTATGCCTAGGCCTGACGTTTTTGTGATAAATTCACTTCGATACCCCATCAGTCCTCTTGTAGGAATGAAAAATTCAAGGAAAGTGATGCCCTGTTCGTTTGTCTGCAGGTTTTTCATCTCGCCCTTTCTTTTCGAAAGATCTTCAATGATTGTACCGGAGTATCTTTCTGGGATTTCAATATGACAGCGCTCAAAAGGCTCATGGGTTTTACCATCTACAACTTTGGTGATAACTTTGGGTTTTGAGACAGCGCATTCATAGTCTTCTCTTCTCATCGTCTCAAGTAAGACCGCTAGATGGAGTTCGCCTCGTCCGCAAACGCGAATTGCATCGTCTCTGTCTGGAATTTCTTCGATCTTGAGTGTGATATTCGCCTCTTTTTCTTTATGGAGACGATCCTTAATTTTGTTCATGGTGACGTGTTTGCCTTCTCTACCTACAAAGGGGCTGGAGTTGACAATGATCTCGATTGAAACGGTTGGCTCAGTGAGTTCGATAGGAGGGAGTTGAACAATGTGATCAGGATCTGTGAGCGTATCACCAATATCGATAGTACCTACGCCGGAGAGAATCACAATATCACCGCAGCCAGCCTCTTCGAGCTCGACTTTCTTAAGGCCATGGTGCCCTTCGATTTTTGCTATGCGGTGGTTTGTATGTTTGCCATCTCTATCGATGCGGGTGATCGTGTCGCCTTTCTTAGCTGTTCCCTCTAGTATTCTTCCGCAAGCACCTCTTCCTAAGAAGGGATCATAAGTGACAGTTGCCGCTTGTAGTAAGAAGGGAAGATCTAATGTTCCTGGAGGAGGAGGGCATTTATCAATAATGAGCTCAAAAAGTGGCTTTAGATCTATTCCCTCATCGCCAACCTTATTAATAGCAAAGCCAGATAGCCCAGATGCGTAGATGTAGGGGAAGTCGAGCTGTTCATCATTTGCTCCGAGCTCAACAAAGAGATCAAATGTCTCATCGAGTACTCTATCGGGATCTGCATGGGGTTTGTCGATTTTATTGAGTACAACAATCGGTTTTACGCCGAGTCTAAGCGCTCTTGAAAGCACGAATCTAGTCTGCGGCATTGGTCCTTCTTTTGCATCCACAAGAAGAAGAACAGCATTAACCATTCCGAGTACTCTTTCTACTTCGCCTGAGAAGTCGGCGTGGCCCGGAGTATCGATAATATTAATTTTACAATCGTCGTAAAAGATTGATGTATGCTTTGCGAAAATCGTAATGCCGCGCTCTTTTTCCTGATCGTAGCTGTCCATCACTCTTTCAGGAACGGCTTCTGTTTCTCGAAAAATATTTCCTTGTTTTAGGAGCTGGTCTAATAGGGTCGTTTTGCCGTGATCGATGTGAGCGATAATGGCGATATTTCTTATTTTTTTTGGGTCAAACATCTTTTTCCTGGGATTTAAACCTCAGATGATACTTTAAACCTTAAATATTCGCAATGAGACGTTTAATTGTTTTCTTAAAATTTGCTTAGGTATATGATTTTCTTGCCTACGTGAAGGAGGGTGGTTATGGACGATCATTCAATTCAAGAATCAAAAACCTCTCAACTAGATGAGATGTTGCGCGAGAAACTTGAGAATGCTGTTCATAAACAGACCTCAAAGGTCTTTATGCACGACATCGCTAAAATAGCGTGTGAGCATACCCCGATTGACCTTGCCTATGCAGCTTCCCACCTCCCTCAAGATGTACGTCCTTCACTATATGATAATCTTCCTAATCGTGATGCAAAAATTCAATTTATTATTAACACAGATAATGACACGAGAGTCGTCCTTTTTCGCGCGCTTGGCGATAAGGAATTAAAAAAAATATTTGATAAAATGCCTCCCGATGAGTCGGCGTGGGTCTTGGATGACATGTCAGAGCGTCGTTTCCGTAAAGTAATGGAGCTCATCGACGCGAAAAAAGCAGCCCGTATCGCTGAAATTAAACAGCACTCCCGCGGATCTGCCGGAAGGCTCATGACAAGTGATTTTTTTTCTTTCCAAATGGATATGACCATAAAGGAAGCTGCAGGGATTATTCGAGATCATCCTCGCATCGATTTTACTAAAGGAATTTTTATTCTCAATCAGGCAGGGGAGCTTCAAGGCTTTGTTCCTGCTAGGAATATGATTATTAACGATCCTGACCTTCCTCTTCGCAAAGTAATGCGTCCTGTGATGCATAAGGTCTTGCCTGATCAATCTCGTGAAGAGGTGATTGACCTTGTGGAGCGCTATAAAGTCTCCTCTCTTCCTGTTGTTGATATCGACAACTTTATTGTAGGTGTTATTACCTATGAAGATATCGTAGAGGCGATGGAGGATCTTACAGATGAAACAATGGCTAGAATTTCTGGCACGGGTGAAAAAATAACTACTCATGAACCGATTTTTAACCGATTTTTAGCCAGATCACCCTGGCTCTTAGTTACGCTTCTAGCTGGTCTTGTAAATGTCAGTATGATGTCTTCTTTTGAAAAGCATTTTGGCATAGAACTCGTTTTTCTTCTCTTTTTTGTGCCACTTGTAACGGGGATGTCAGGAAATATTGGAATTCAATGTAGTACTGTTCTTGTTCGGAGTATGGCAATGGGTATGCTTCACGGCTCTCAACGCACTGATTCTATAGCCAAGGAGCTTCTTACAGGTCTATTTACCGGTTCGGTGTTTGGCGTTCTCTGTGGTCTTTTAATTTATGCTCTTGATTTTATGGTTGGCCCAGGGGTTGGTTTGAGTCCTGTTGCAGTCTCTGTTATCGTGGGATCTGCTTTAATTGGAGCTTGCTTTGCGGGGACATTTTTAGGTGTTTTCTCGCCTCTATTTTTCTCTCGTATGGGAGTTGATCCTGCAATTGCGTCAGGGCCGATTATTACGGCTCTTAATGATTTCCTTTCCATGACAATCTATTTCTTGATTGCTTGGGGTTTGCACATTCTGATTTTTTGATAGTTCTACTAAAATTTTTAAAGAGATTTTATCACATGTTCTATGTGAAATATTTTTCTTGAGATTTTGCTTATATAATTCTATATTCTCGGAAATGGGCTATAAAAGAACTCCAAAAAACTATCAAGGAAACCGTTCACCGTCTAAAAAGATATCGGATTTATTGCCTGGATTTTTAGAGAGATTCGATGATAATAAAAACCTCGAAAAAGAGGAGGTTTTTAAGGCCTGGTATGATATAATCGGAGAAAATTTAAAGGCCTTTACAAGGCCTGCAATGCTCCAGGATGGGACCTTGCAGGTTGTGGTTAAAAGCCAGACGCTTTACAGTCTTCTATGTACGC
>JAJFML010000066.1 GCA_021772195.1 Chlamydiota bacterium
TGGATCTTTCTAATGAAACAAAGAGTCTCATGGAGGATACGACAAGAGCCGTATCGCAAATGGGTTCGATGAAATTAACTAGGGGAGATATGTCACGTCTTCGAGGGAAAGCCCTCTCTCTTGCATCTCGAGCGAATTTGGTAGACCATAGAATGGTCAAGGCTAATCGTGAACACCAGCAAGCTTTTGAAAAGTATCGCGGGCTCTTATATTATGCGCTTGAGATCCATGAAAAGAGGGGAATTCCTTTAGAAGAGATCACAGATGAAATGATCCTAAAGGAAAAAGAGCGTAAAGCGCAGCAAGCCTTCGATGAAATCTGGAGGGAAGAGAGCGATAATGTCACAAAGAATAAAAGAAAGAAGAAGAAAAAGAAGGTTCAACAAAAAAAGAAGCCTCTTGTCTCTTTGCCTAAGGATGGGGGTTCTTCAGCGGGTGAAAAAAAGCAAACTCTTTTAGATCTAAGAGCGAAATATTGTACTGTGCTTCGCTTAAGGAAATCATTTAAAGAGCATCCAAGAGTGACTAAGAGATGGTCAACGAAAGAGATAGCAAGCTTGCGTCAAATTAAAGATTTTGACGAAGAGGGAAATGTTGTTTATCGCTATCAAAAGCTTTCTGTAGAAAATCTTTTGATAATGCGCGCTTATCATTATCTACCGGGAACAGAGAAGCTCATTTTTGACCCATTGGATCGTAAAAAATATACCTTTCCCACGGCAACCGGGGTTGCAATGATGTGTGAGATGGCGATTCAGAAGAGGAGAATCTTTGGGGTCCTCTATTTTGGTATGAATGAAAAAGAGAGAGTAATTTATCATCGTTTCTTCGAAGAGAAATCCTTTACTGGATTTCAAGAGGTTCTCCAAAGTGAAAGTCTCTTTGGAAGAGTCAGCGTCTTGGAAGATAAAGGAGAGTGGAAGATTCAAGGAAGATTCTCTTTTTCTCTACTCGATGGAGATGTTGTTCACATCAAATACCCTGAAGAAACCCATTCGATCTCTATTTATCCTCTTCACTTGTCTAAATGAGAAGAGAGGTTGAGCCAATAACGCGAACTTTTTAGCTCTCCTGTTTTATAGAGAGCGCCTTTCTTTATTAGGTCATTTAAATCACGAGTGGCTGTAGCTCGAGAAGTTTTTGTGATTTTAATATAATTTTCAGCGCTGAGGCCTCCGATAAATCCCGTTATTCCCTCAGAATACATTTTGAGAAGGGCTTTTTCTTGGCGGGGGTTTAGTTTTTTCTGCAGGCGGGCCATGAGCTCAGATTTTTCATCTAAGAAATAGATCAAAGATAGGGATTCTTTTTGAGACTCTACAATTACGTCCGCAAAAAACTCGATCCACTTTTGGATGTCCAGTGTATTACTACAAGAGGCAAGGCTCTTATAATAATCTTTTTTTCTTCTAGAAATGCCTTGAGATACGGCGATTAATAATGGTTTTTCTAAGCTTTGAGATAGTGCTTTTTCTGCAAGAGCTCTTCCTATTCGTCCATTGCCATCTTCAAAGGGATGAATGCTTTCAAAATAGATATGTGTAATGGCCGCTCTAATAAGTACGGGCTCTTTTTTAGATGCGTTGAACCATTTGATAAATTTATCCATTTCTTTAGGCACAATTTTAGAGGGAGGGGCTTCAAAAAAGATCTTTCTAATCCCATGTCTATCGGAGCCAATTTGCATTGGACCCTCATGAGTTCGGTATTTCCCGATGTCAGACAGCCTTTGATCTCCTTCCATCAATGTCTCATGCCAGTTATAGAGCATTTTATGTGTCAAAGGCTCATCATAGCTCTGACACATGCTCCAAAGAAGGCCTGCCATGCTGCGTTCTTTAGGAGTGCTGCGGCCTCTAGTATTCAAGTCTAAATGACGTTGAATAGAGGATTGCAGGCCATCTCTTTCTAATAGCTCACCTTCAATTTCTGAGCTTTTCTGCCCTTCAGTGGTCAGTATTTCAATGATGAACTCTTTTTTTTGGCTGTCATTCAGTTTTTGTAAAATGGCAAAACCTCCTCCGGAATCGAGAAGGAAGGTCTTTTCAAGTTCTAATAGAGCTCTATAATTGTAAGTAAATTTAGGCCACTCGGGTTGCTGCCAATTCCATTTCATGAGTTATAAAACCTCCTTCTATAACTCAAGGTATAGGTGATTTATAAGTTATAAAGCAAGGTTCTATAACTCATAAATGTGCGTTATCTTGAGCTATAGGACTGTAATGAACCTATTTCTAGTTGTTTAGATAGCTGTTCAAAAATAATTGAACAGTTTCGTTTTATTTAAGCGGAAAGTTAAATGACTCTAATCAAATAGAAACGTTAGTGGTTTTAGTGAGGAGGGCATAGTTAAAAGCTATGTCTGAGAAGAGAAAATCTATTTGAGGAAGGTTCAATTTCTCTATGCAGGTAATTTTTTCTTGTACAGAGTCAAAAAAAAGCGGAAAGCTATAAGCCGGATTCTGTAATAGGCAATCATTCGTCTGGGCCGCAGGTCACCCGTACGGCTCTTGCGATTACTCAAATGCTCACGAAGAAGGGCGTGATAAGCATTTATTTATCTTGCATCGGATGGGGTTTGCAGCTCCCTTCGATTGCTCAAAGATGAGGCTGG
>JAJFML010000067.1 GCA_021772195.1 Chlamydiota bacterium
CTTTGTGATAACATGGCAGATGGAATCTTTTTGAGTGGAGATCTTCCCATACAGACGCTTCACTCTCTTAGCTTCAATTTGCTGCAGGCATGCCGATTGAGAACTGTTAAGACAGAATTCATCTCATGTCCTAGCTGTGGAAGAACACTATTTAACCTTCAGGAAGTATCAAAGCGCATCCGAGAAAAGACATCTCATCTTCCGGGCGTTAAAATCGCCATCATGGGCTGCATTGTAAATGGTCCAGGTGAAATGGCAGATGCAGATTTTGGCTATGTGGGATCAAGACCTGGCATGATCGATCTCTATGTTGGAAAAGAGTGCGTGGAAAAAAATATAGAATTTGATTTTGCAGATGAAAGACTAATTGAATTAATTAAAGCTCATGGAAGGTGGGTGGAACCTGAGGAACTAGAATGTACGACCACAGAAAAATAG
The DNA here is from genome assembly GCA_021772195.1 of Chlamydiota bacterium. Lineage (GTDB taxonomy): Bacteria > Chlamydiota > Chlamydiia > Chlamydiales > SM23-39 > JAJFML01. Next base: position 439 of record JAJFML010000067.1, read on the forward strand.
AGAAAAAATGGCAAGAATACTGGCTTAAAAATAAGACATATAAGGCAGAGATCGATGGGGATAAAGAAAAGTATTATGTTCTCGATATGTTTCCCTATCCATCAGGAGCGGGTCTTCATGTAGGGCATGTCACAGGCTATACTGGTACCGACATCATGGCTAGATTCATGCGTATGAAAGGCTACAACGTCCTTCATCCGATGGGTTGGGATAGCTTTGGACTTCCCGCTGAACAATATGCGATTCGTACAGGAACACATCCTGCCATCACGACAGAGAAAAACATCAACACCTACCGCGAGCAGCTCCAATCTCTTGGCTTTAGCTATGACTGGGATCGTGAGATTGCAACTTCCAACCCTGATTACAGCAAGTGGACGCAGTGGATTTTCAAACTTCTCTATGATAAAGGCCTGGCCTATGAAGCTAAGATCCACGTCAATTATTGTCCTGAGCTTAGCACTGTGCTTGCGAACGAAGAGGTTGAAGATGGCAGATCGAAAGAGGGCGGCTATCTCGTTGAAAAGAGACCGCTTCGCCAGTGGGTTCTGAAAATTACTGCCTATGCTGAAAGACTTTTAGAAGATTTGGATGATCTCGACTGGCCCGATCACCTAAAACGCCTTCAGAGAAATTGGATTGGAAAGAGTGTGGGGTCAAATATCACCTTCAAAGAGAAAGAGACAAAAGAGTCCATTTCCGTCTTCACAACAAGACAAGACACACTTCTTGGCTGTACATACCTCGTTCTTGCACCTGAACATCCTCTTGTAAATACGATTGGTAAAAATAAAGAAGAAATAAAAGCCTATCAAGATAAAGCAGCTCTCAAAAGCGACCTAGAAAGAGGGGAGCTTGCAAAAGAAAAGACAGGTGTCTTCACTGGTGCCTATGCTATTCATCCCATCTCGGGAAAAGAGATACCAATTTGGATCGCCGACTATGTTCTAGCAGATTATGGCAGCGGCGCAGTCATGGCAGTGCCTGGTAATGATGAGAGAGATTTCGAATTTGCACGTAAATATGAGCTTTCTATTATCCCGATGTATGAACCGGATAATCACGATGAGAAAGAGGCCATATTATCTGGTGATTTTTGTTATACAGGAGATGGCAAATCGATCAATAACAGTCATGGTGATCTTAATCTAAATGGTCTTTCCATTGAAAAAGCAAAAGAAAAAATGCTAGATTGGCTCGAAAAGAGCGGATCGGGAAAAAAGTCCATTCATTATAAACTAAGAGATTGGCTCTTTTCACGTCAAAGATATTGGGGAGAGCCCATTCCTATCCTTCACTTCGAAGATGGAACCAAGAGATCCCTTGATTTAGATGAGCTTCCCCTTCTTCCTCCCGATTTAGATGATTACAAGCCAAGCGGTACAGGCGAGAGCCCGCTTGCAAAAGTAGATGAGTGGGTAAATATTCAAGATCCAAAAACGGATAAGCCTGCAAAGAGAGAGACTAATACAATGCCTCAGTGGGCAGGGTCTTGCTGGTACTACCTTCGATTTTTAGATCCACAGAATGACGTGGAGGCCTGGAGCCCAGAGTCTGAAAACTATTGGATGCCGGTCGATCTCTATGTAGGCGGATCGGAGCATGCTGTTTTACACCTTCTCTATGCTAGATTTTGGCACAAGGTTCTCTACGATTTAAAATTGGTGCACACGAAAGAGCCTTTCAAAACCTATCGCAATCAAGGACTTGTCACTTCCAGGTCCTATAAGGTCAAGGGAGGCACTTATGTCTCATCTGAAAATGCACAGGAGATAGAAGATGGCTATGTCGAAAAGACAACGGGCGAAGTGCTCATCTCACAAATCGAAAAGATGTCAAAATCGAAACTAAATGGCGTCACTCCCGATGACATCGTGAAGGATTTTGGTGCTGATGCATTAAGGCTCTATGAGATGTTTATGGGGCCTTTTGATAAAGAAAAGGTCTGGAATACCGATGCGGTTAGCGGTTGCAAACGCTTTTTAAACAGATTTTACGACATGGTTACAAGTGAAAAAAATGAGGAAGTAGAAGATAAAACTGCCTATAAATTAGGTCATAGACTTGTGAAAAATGTAACAAAAGATATTGAGTCTATGCAATTTAACACTGCGATTGCACGAATGATGGAATTTATCAATGACTTCATTCCTCTCTCAAGCTATCCTACAAAAATTCTTAAAATGGCAGTTCAAATGCTCTATCCCTTTGCTCCGCATATTGCAGAAGAGCTTTGGGAGCATTTAGGAGAAAATGAAAGCATTACCCACGCGCCTCTTTTCGTAGTTGATGAAAAGTATTTAGTAGAAGATACCGTGCTGATGGTGATTCAGGTAAATGGCAAGCTTCGAGGTAAAATGACTCTTCAAAAAGATCAGAAAAAGGAAGATGTTATTTCGATGGCCATGGAAGATTCTGCAGTAAAGAGACATCTTAAAGGGGATATTGTTAAGACAATTTTTGTACCTAATAAATTGTTAAATATTGTGGTTAAGTGATCCTGTATAATGTTGTACTCATCA
>JAJFML010000068.1 GCA_021772195.1 Chlamydiota bacterium
TTAAACCTTTGACGGTTAGGTGGATCGAAAAATCGATTTGAGACCATTTTTACGGGGAGATGAAATGTATGAGTTGTTCAGTTTCTCCTTAACTCTCGTTCTATCCTAGTTATTTTAGTTTGTGGTATTGTTATTTGCAATTTTCAACTCTAACAGGCAGAAAATGGCAGCTATAGCACATGAATTTACAATGACTTCGCGAAACGTAACTCTTGAAGGAGATAAGGCAGTAAACTGCTTGTATGGCTGGAAAGCTCTCTTAGAAAAAAATGAAGAGGGCTCCATGACAATTAAACGTAATGGAGAAATCACACATATTCAGGTAACCTTGAATAGTGACAATACATCCCTTGATATCAGAATCTCAAATATTGTTATTTGCCACCAATTTGAAGAGAATAAAGTTCTCTACTTGCTAGATGGCGAAAGCTCCTCTGACAGAAAATACCAAGCTATACTCACAGGGAAAGATGCACATGGAGATAAAAAACCTTATATCTTTTATCTCAACAGTCTCGAAGATGCGTTTGAGACAAACACCCTATCTTTTGTGGAGGCTTTAAGCAATTTATCATGAAAATAGGAATTAAAACGGATTGTGACTTTACAAGAGCTGTTGGAGTAGATAACTATACTCTTTATCTAGTGCGCGCTCTTATGAACCAAGAACACAGACTCACCTTCTATCAATTTAAGAAAACCTCCCCCCTTAAAGGAACCCATAACCACTACTTCAGACAGCCTCTCCCCTTGCCATTTTACCGCAATTTTGCATCACTGACACACAACCTATGCTATTCTAGTCAAGATATTGTTCATTTTCCCTGTCCCGGGCTTGATTATTTGATTAAACCAAAAACAGCTGTCGTCATGAATGTTCATGATCTACTGCCACTGATCTATCCACACTACTTCCCTAAACAGGCCAGAATATTTTTCCGCTACTTTCTCCCCAAATATTTAAAAGCAGCAGATGCTCTCATTACTAGCAGCGAAAGTGCTGCTAATGACATTTGCAGATTCTTTCCGAGCACAAAGAAAAAGATTCACCTTGTCTACAACTACATTCCGACTAAAAAGAGAGAGATCCTCATAGAAAAAAAGCCCTACGTTCTCTATTTAGGAACGATTCAAAAGAAAAAAAATATACGAAATATCCTGAAGGCTTTTTCCATCTTAAAATCAAAAGGGTTTCCCCATCAGCTCATCTTAGCTGGAAAAATTGACAATTTTGCTTTGGAAGATGAAATTAAACATCTAAAAATTGAAAAGGATGTGATCTACAAAGGTTATATCACAGAAGTTGAAAAAGAGGAGCTCCTCAAAAATACCAGCCTCTTTCTTTGGCCCTCATTATACGAGGGTTTCGGCTATCCCCTTTTAGAGGCGATGGCACATGGCGCTCCCATTATCACATCAAATAACTCCTCCATGAAAGAGGTTTGTCATGATTCGGGACTACTTGTAGATCCTTATAATCCACATGAGATTGCAGAAGCTGCAGAAGAGATCCTCTCCTCTCAAATAGTTAGAAATGAATTGATAGAAAAAGGAATAAAAAGGTCCAAAGACTACTCGGAGAAAAGAATGACGGATGATCTTCTAAAGGTATATCGTTCTATCACTCGCTAATTCGCTTCATTTTCCATCTACCTTTTGTGCAATCAAATTCATCAACATACCAAATTCTCCAGAGCATTTTCCCGTCTTTGACAAGCTCTATTGGATTGATTTGGTAATCTCAAATCTCTTGTAATGATTTCATTCTATCCTGATTTTTTCAGTTTTAGCCACTGATCTAACTCTTCAGGAGTAATACCCAGTCCTGCAATCCGGCTATGATCTAACTGTTCTAGATCTTCCAAAGAATCTCGAATAAAGGCTTCTCGATCATTTGTTGGAATTTTTTTTTCGCTTCATCATCAATGTATCAATTTGCATGAATGCCTACTAAATCTCTCAAAATGATCTCTCGAATTAAAGCTCTTCTATCTTGTCTGTACCTTACTCTTTTTTCATCAAAGCCCAATGCTTTCATTGTAGAATCATAAGCTGCACATGTTCGTATATAAGAATAGACATAAAGATCTCGTAAAGGACCTACATCTTGAAGCTCATAAATAGCTATCATTGAAGACATATAGTCTTTTACTACTACATCATTAAATGCTAAAGGCACCAAATTGTTTATAATAAGTGGTATATTGTAAGACAGCCTAGCTGTTCTCTTATTTACATCTACAAATGCTTGCAAATAGCTAATATGACTCAGAAGAAAAATGCTCTTTTCAAATGGATCTGAAATGAGTTCTGCCTTTTTTCCAATAACTTCCAAAAAATGTTCCAACTTTTTTGGATCTTCGAAAGGAAGATAGGTAGATCCTCCAATTCGAACGCCATAATCCCTCACCTTCCCTGCATATCTAGATTCAATAAGACCACCTGAAAGCAGATAATGAAGAGTACAGATAACATTACGGTTCGCATCGATTTTGGCAGCATTTTCAACTAAATAACGAATTGCTACTTTGTGATTGAGAATCATTACCTTCTCTTCATCTAGCTTACCCGTAGCACCACTTCCATGAAGAAGAAGTTTTTCTGTATCAAGAATAGAATAAGTATTCTCCTCTAGTCTCGATGAGAAATCGGTTAAAAATTTGATGGGCATAGGTGCCAGCTGGCTCATGAAACTCTGTTCTGTTACCCGCCATTTTAAGCTGTTCTCTTATTTCTTCCGTGAGGTAGAAGCTCTTATTTGGCACGTAATCATTCAACCAATCTTCTTGATATGATATCGGAACTCTCTCAAACTTTGGCTTTGCTATTTGCTAAATTGCACGCATGCTTTCCGCTGAAAAAAAGCTGCTAATACTCCCTTTGACTACAGCCATTTTCTCAGAAAAATCAGGCTTATTGATCACAAGATATCTGACACCTTTAGTGGAACCGAATTTCTGAATAATTCCTTCTTGAGCAAGCTCCTTTAAAATTCGCCTAACTGTTCGAGATGGCAAGTTTGCGATCACGCTTGTTCACCTAAACACCTCTTTTTGGCCAGATTGTTGATAATTCGGCCAATATTGACCTAAAGGGTGGAGGTGCAGTGACCGCACCTTTTTGCATCAAGTGGGATCTCCATCTTGCACTCAGAACAGGTTTTCACTTGAAGAACCTCTTCTTTTTTTCGATAGACCGCACCTAATACTTTGATCAGAATGAAAACAGAGAATGCAACGATGAAAAAGTTGATCAAGGTATTTATGAAAAGGCCATAGTCAATGGTGACAGCAGGTGCGTTTTCTGTTGCGCTTTTAAGTGTGAATTTAAAACTACTGAAATCAACGCCGCCCAACAGAAGACCGATAGGCGGCATCAGGACGTGTGCTACCAGGTTATCTACGATCTTTGTAAAAGAGGCGCCGACGATGATACCGACTGCCATGTCGATCACACTTCCTCTACTGATGAACTTTTTAAAATCGTGAATAAATGGCATAACCGTATCCTCTAGGTTGAGACCAATCTTGATCCGCCGTCAATCGGAATAATTGCTCCATTAATGGCGTTTGCTGACTTGCTTGCAAGAAAAAGAACTAAGGGAGCGATATCTTCTGGCTGAAGCAGCTCTCCCATTGGCATCTTCTCTTTAAGCTTTTTCCTAAATTTTGAATGAAGAGGATCTTTTGTTACAAACTCTAAAAACTTTGTCTCTGTGACAGTCGGCAAAACCGCATTGACTTGAACATTACTGGGCCCCCATTCAACTGCCATCGTTTGAGTAAGCTGATTAATGACTACCTTTGAAGCCGAATAGACTCCGCTTCCAGGGGTGCCATAATAGGTAGATCCCGATCCAATGTGAATGATTTTTCCCTCTTTTCTCTGCACCATGCTTTTTGCAATGAGCTTTGAGAAATAGAAGACGGCCCGGGCATTGATCTCCATCAAAGAATCCCACTCATTAGCCTCACAATCAAGAAGCGTTTTTCCAATAAAAATTCCCGCTGTTGTAACCAAAATATGCCACTTATCTGATATCTTATAAAGATCCTGCACAGCCTCTTCAATCGATTCAACTTTTGAAAGATCTGTTTGAATCGGAATAAAAGATGAGCCCTTAGCAAGCTCTGTGTTGATATCTACAAGGGCAATTTTTGATGCGCCAGCAGCTTGAAACTGTCTTGCAATCTCCATGCCGATATCACCGCATCCGCCGATGATAACAACATGTCTGCCTTGAAAGGCGTTCTTAGAAAAAATCACATCCATAGACTAAGTCTATATCAAAGTAAGTTTTTAAACTCTATTTAGATTCTCTTGAGAGAGCTCTAAACTGACCCAATATATCACAGGCCGCAAAATCCCTTGTTCCAGCAACCACTTCAGCTTTAAAATCTGGGTTGCTAGATTCAGAACAAACAACAAATTCACCAAGGTTCATCGCTTGCTTTGCTATAATATCTGGAGCTCCTAAACTTCCAGACCTTTTGGGGGCTGATTTGTAGTCTCCTTGCATG
>JAJFML010000069.1 GCA_021772195.1 Chlamydiota bacterium
CTACGATCCCAAAGCGTGCGATGAAAAACCCATCTGGTACCATGTCGATGTATCTTTTGTGAAAAAATTCAAACGCTATGTTCCTTTACAAGAAATCCGAGAAACACCCTCCCTCTCCGACATGATGCTCCTGAAAAGAGGAATGCGTCTATCTATTCAACCGATTACAAAAAAACACTTCGACACCATCTCTAAGATGGGAAATCTATAATATACCATCCTTACTCTTCTCTTTTGTAGCAGACTCTCTTCTCTCGCAAGTAATTATCCATTTTGGGATGATGGAGATCTAGCCACTTTTCCAAAAACCGAGTCGACTTTTCAAGTTCTATGCCATAGTTTTGGGGCTCTGAGATATTAGGATCTAAGAAGAGCCTTCCGATATCGATCATCAAAGGCTTTTGATCCAGAAATCCGATATTTACCTCGACATTTAGGTCATCATCCATGATCCCCTTCTGAATTCTACTTGAGACAAGCTCCACAATGTCATCGATTGCCTCTTTAAACAAAGTCTCATCTAACTGAGAGAGGTAAGGGTATATCATGCTATCTGCGCGCTTTTGTAGGATAAAATTGACACGATTTAAATCGATCTCATGTTCGTGTTTTGAAACATCTTTGATCTTTAGTTTTTTTTCAAAACACCCCGTTGGTCTTAGCTGCATGAAAAGGATCCCCGTCTCCTCTTTTAAAAGATCATATCCAATTTTGAAGCTATTGAAAAAATTCTCAATGCGATCTGTCCTTGTCTGAATCTTTTTTGCTCTTTTTATTTCTAAGATATCTGGAAGGGGAATTTTTTTTAGGAAATCAGACATATAGAAGCGTTCATGATTAAGAAATTTAATGACGTACTCTTTATCCGCACTCTCAAAGACAAAACACTGCCTTCCACTATCGAGGTATTGAAAGGGCTGATCTAAGATTTGAAGAATCCTATTCCAGTCATCAGTAATAGGTATACGCCACTCTTCCGAGTAGGAAATGGGAGATGTAAGCTTTGTTACCACAAACCCATCAGACCTAAAGTAGGCAAAAGTATAGAGAAAAAAAACCCCGAAAAGGGCAAAGACTTTAGTGCTCTTTTTCATGAGCTTTTAGCTGTGAGTCAAAATAATCTGTATAATCAGGCGCATTGGAACTAAGCCAAGCGCGAAACTCTTTTGTGGACTTCAAAAGCTCTTTATTAAACCGATAAGGATTAATAAGATCTGGGTTAATTCGAAACTCACCCACATCATATTCTACAATTTTTCCCTCCATGAATCCAAGATTTTTCATACACCTACGATTCTTGTTTCTAACGCCTTTACTTGCACGCTTTGACACCCAATCAAAGAGAGAGTCAATAGTAGAGAGCATGTATTCTTGATCATCTTTTTGCTTTTCAATCTCCGATAATAGCGGCACCATCTTTTTCTGAATTAAAAATTGCATATTATCCGCGTCCAGAAGATATTTTCTTCCCAAAAGATCACGAACAGTGATCTGACGCTTTAAGTCGAGAGTTTGCTTTAAATGAAAGTAGATAAGCCCTGTCTCTTCAGAGAGAATATCTTTTGCTAATTGATAACTATTGGCATTTCTCTTTCTTCTTGACTCCTTCCACTGAACCTCAGCCTTACGCTTTTCATCAAAGAAGGGAAGATAGACCCAAAAAGGGTAACGCTCTTTGTGAGTACGGATCAGTTTTAGGACATACTTGCCATCATCACTCTCAAATACGTAACACTGTTGCCCTCTCGCTAGATAGGAAAATTCTTGATTTAAGATGGGAAGAATTTCATCTGGAATATCTTCTTCAGAAAAGGCAGAAGGAAGAGCTTCCCAATAGTAACTGATAGGATAGCCTTGCAATACTTTACTGACTCTAAAGCCATCAGTAACAGTAAAATACCCTTTTACAAGGAAAACCGCTAGAAATAGAGCAATAAGAACTCTCATTTATTCTTCCGAAAAATATCTTTTAGCTTCTGCAATAAGAATATGGTCAAATGTCTCCATAAATTCAGGAACATTTGCTTTCAAATATTCCTGTATGGGAAAGGTAAATCGGAGCAGCGTATTTTGAAAATGGCTATAGTTCTTATCAATCTTTTTGGGGCAGTACCTTCCAACATCGATCTCATAGACCTCATCAAAACCATAGACTCCGTAATTATGAGTCCAAGCATGATCTTTATTTTTGATACCTTTTTGGTATCTTGATGCCACTGTTCTTAAATAGGCTTCCATCACCCTTGCTAAGTTATCAAAATCTTTAGCTTTGGTCAGTTCAAGGACGCGGTCATAGAGAAGGTCTACCTTCTTTTGAATCAAAAAGCCTACTTTATCTGCATCTAGTGAATATTTTCTATTTAATCGATCTCGAATTGCAATCTGCTTGTTATGCCGAGAAGTAGTATTTGTGAGATGCATGTAAAGGATACCTGTCTCTTCTTTCAGCTCCCTAAAAGCTAAGCTATAACTATCCATCCAGCCTTGAAACTGATGTCTTTTACCAAGAATGCGATAGCTAGCATATGCTCTAAATTGTTTAAATAGCTGAAGAAAGTAGTGACGAACTCTGGGTCTAACAAGATGATATCTGAAAAATTTGATCACATAGTTTCCATCCGCACTCTCAAAAACATAGGACTGCCTTCCTTTAGCCAAATAGGTGAATTCCTGATCTAATATATCCTGAACTTGACCGAAAGACTCTTTTGAAAGATGAAAGTCCCAATCGGGATTTGTAGGTAGATCAAATTGAATCTTATTGAGACCAAAACCAGCTGTTACGCGATGCCACATAGATCCCGATCCAATGGCTACAAGTAAGAGAAGCGAGATAGCGATGATTCTTTTTTTCATAATAGACCTCAAATTTAAGAAGAGTCTAACATATCCCATTTGTAAAAAAAATCCAAATTCTAATCTCTTTCAGGAAATACTGATTAAGT
>JAJFML010000070.1 GCA_021772195.1 Chlamydiota bacterium
AAAATATTTACCGCCATCATCTTTATTATGTTCTCCTCCACAGCATTTTGTTTTGAAGAGAGAATTGATGTACTTATTCCTGTCACAAAATGGACAGGGCTATCTTAGACTCCTGTATTGATAGCATTTAAAAATATGTAAAGAATGCTGGCAGAATTATTGTCGTATCATCCCAAGCTTTAACTACTAAAGTTAAATGGTTTGATGAAAACCATTTAACTTTCCAAAAAGAGAACATTGCAAGAGCGATCTTTAAAGAGGAGGAGGAGTTAATCAGAGAGCGTTTTAATTCATTTGGTTGGTTCTATCAACAACTCTAAATATACTTGTTGTTGACACTGAAGTGAATTGTCATCAAAGCAACAAAAAACATCTTTTCATAATATTCTCCTAAATTAGGTCAACAAGTATTCAAAAAAAAAATTAGAGAAGTCAATTTTTTTAGATAAGCCACTGAGCGATTTTATTGGAAATTTTTGATTGAAACACCATTGAGACATGATCAATATCATCTAAAAGATATTCATCTTCAGACCTATCTCCAAGTAGACTTGATGCGTTGGGAACTACAACATGGTCCACCTTTGAGCCAATACAGAAAAAACGAATCGATTTGTTCGCTTTGATCTTGTTTACTAAATCTCTAGTAAATTCGGATTGATACCTCATCTCTTTTGCGCACTTTCCGGGTCCTAAAATTGCTACCTTAGTCCCATGTAGAGGTGATCCTATGGTGATAATATCTGTGACTTTCACCTTAGGTTTAAGGTTCAGCGCACAATAAGAGGCGACTAAACCACCCATTGAGTGACCAATCAAAATGATTTTATCTGACCCTATCTCTTCTATCTTCTTCTTGAGTTTTTCAGAGTACTTTTCAATCGAAGAGAAGGGATATCCCAGGTTAATCGTATAGATAGGCCCGAGTCCCCTCTTTTTTAGAGATAAAAGCTGATAGATCCAAATCGCCGAGCTATTTGCATAGCCATGTACTAGCAGGATAGGCGTTTTGCGCCCTGATTTTACTTTGGGTCTAAAAAAGGACAGCGGAAGCATGAGATAAGAAAATGACAAGAAAAAGATATCAAAAATAATCGCGTAGATCCTTTTGGAGCTAGCAGACATTTTTGAGGGGAAATAGGGAGTAACTATCTTTAATAGAAAGGCAAAAGTGAGAAGAAGATATATGACAAATATAATGGAGAGACTAATAAAAAATTTATCCGGGAGGAGAAGAGCAAAATCAAGCGCGTACCAAAAGATAATACCGAGCACAAAGAGGAAAAATGCTAAATAGGACTTCAAAGGGTGATCCTTAAAAAGGTCAAAGATTTTAATAAGGGTTTCATTTCTACAAGCTTTGCCCCTGCAGGGATGAGCACAGTTTTACCAGGAATAATCATCTCACTTCCCTCATCTGCTTTAATCATAGCATGCCCTTCTAGTACGAAGAAGATTTGAAAACTCTTATGATACCCTTCCTTCTTCCAAAGATGGTCAGTCTCCACTTTTTCAATCGTAAAATAGGGAGTTTTCGCAATTTCAATAACCCTCTCCCCATCTTTCTCTGAGATGAGCTTGGGAGTGGTACGTAAATTATCACCCTTTTCAAAATGGACAGCTTCTATCGCCTCATCGATATGGAGCTTTCTTCCTCGATGCCAATCAAAGACGCGGTAGGTAGTGTTTGAGCTTTGCTGCACTTCCAAAAGAAGACAGCCCTCCATCACTGCGTGAATCGTTCCACCAGGAATGTAGACAGCATCACCTGCTTTAGCTTCCAGCTTATGAAGATAGTCTGGTAGTTGATTTTGATCCAGCGCACTTAAAAACTCAGACCTAGAAAGCTTTTTATTAAAGCCAGCTAGTAAGTTAGCTCCCTTATCTGCTTCCAAGACATACCACATTTCACTCTTTGCATCCGTTTGAAGCTTTTTAGCAACCTCTTCATCGGGATGAACCTGGATGCTCAGCTTCTGATGTGAATCGATAATTTTTACTAGAAGAGGAAAATCGGGCTGGTCACACTCGCCTAAGAGATCTTTTCCTAGAATCTGGGTCACATCTTTTAGGCTTAATCCTTTGTACCCACCATTTTCGATTACGCTCATACCATCGGGATGATCACACACCTCCCAAGACACTGCTACAATGCCTGGCACAGTCATGCGGCCAAACTTCACAACAATACTCTTTCCGCCCCAGATATAATCTTTATATACAGGTCTAAACACAAGCGGATAGATGTGCTTTTTCATTTAATATCCTTCAGTAGCTGGTTCTTATCCGAATGGATAATAGCCTCTCTAAAGTTATCAAAAACATTACTAATCTCATAAAATGCTTTTTGATGTAAATCGGGAAAAGGGATATCTCTTTTTTCCACAATATCAACCACGTCCATTATGCGTAAATTCTCATACGGAATGGCTATTATATACTCTTCCTCTTTATTTTTTACAGGAAGTAAAATCTCCTCTTCCACTAGTACATCAAAGGCCTTTTCAACGACCGAATAAGGGATTTCTAATAGTTCAAAAATCTCATCTTTAATGATTCCCCTTTCTTTCTCATGAAAACTATTTATCGCCTGGTGTGTAATCCATAAAGAGAGAATAAGATCAAACCGTCTATTTTTCTTGAGGCTCTTCCAATTATACTCATACTTTCTCACATTTTGAAATGCGTAGGCCAGCTCAGTGCCAAAAAGGAAGATGACCCAACTTATAAAGACCCAGAATAAAAAGAGAGGGAGGGCTGCAAAGCTACCATATATTGCATTGTATCTACTTGTACCAATCTGAAAGTAGATATATCCCCATTGAACTATCTGATAGACAGTTCCAGCAACAATCCCAGAACAAAAACCCGAAAGAAATCGTACTTTTGTATTGGGTATAAAGAGATAGAGAAAGGTAAAGAGAGTCCAAATCAGACAATAAGGCGCTAACTTCAATGAAAATAGCAAAAGAGAACTAACCGTCTCATAGAGAGGAAGCTCCCCAATATATTTCTGTATCCTGCTTACCACAATGACAGTAAAACTACTTGCCATCAAGAAAAATAAAGGACTAATGATCATGAGAGAAAAATAGTCACTAAATTTTCTTGCAAAGGATCTACTCTTGTGTACCTTCCAAATCACATTCATCGAATCTTCAATATGATGAACAACTTTGATCACGGTCCAAAAGAGAATAACAATACCAATTCCTGCAATAAGTCCACCTTTTGTCTGAGCAAGAAGGTTTCTAGAAAAACCAATCACCTCCATTATCAGCTTTTTCTGTTCAGCAAACTGTTGATAAAGCATCTCTTCTAAATGATTTTGAAATCCAAATCCCTTAGCTACGGCAAATGACATTGCAAGTATGGGCACAATCGACATCAAAGTGTAAAATGTGAGGGCAGATGCTCTCAGAAAGCAAATATCCGTGTAAAAACCCCTACTAGCAATATAGAGCGCTCGGCTCATATGATATGCATATTTACGCCAACCTTCCGCCTTTTTTAAGGGATGTATCCATAAATCTTTCTCTAAAAACTCTTGAACGCGTTTGAAACTTAAGAGCCGTTTTGATTTCTCTTCCATAAACCTCAGATTAGAAGGTGTATATAATTCTGTAAATGGTTAAGATTCACACATGCAAAATTATTGGCTAATGAAATGTGAGCCTAATGCCTATTCCATTGATGATCTCGAAAATGATGGGGTAACAGACTGGAACGGCGTTAGAAATTACCAGGCTAGAAACTTCATGATGAAAGAGATGAAAGTAGGAGACATGGCCATCTACTATCATTCCAACGCAAACCCTCCCGGTGCAGCTGGCATTATGAAAATCTCCAAGACTGCCTATCCCGACAGCTCTGCTCGTGACAAAAAAAGTAA
>JAJFML010000008.1 GCA_021772195.1 Chlamydiota bacterium
AATGGTGCGGGAAAATCGACTACATTTAAAATGCTTTGCGGACTTACAGCGCATACGGAAGGATCAACATTTGTAAATGGTGTTGATATGCTAAAATCCCCCTCAGAAGCAAGAGCCCATATTGGTTATATGGCCCAAAAATTCTCTCTCTACGGGCATCTCACTGTTTTACAAAACCTACAATTTTTTGCAGGTGCATATAACTTAATAGGGAGTGAAAAAAAGCAGATTATTGAAGAAATGATCGAGATTTTTGATTTAACTAAGATCTTAAAAACTTCTTCTTCAGATATTCCTCTAGGCTTTAAACAGAGGCTTTCTCTAGCATGCGCTGTCATGCATAAACCTGGCATTCTCTTTCTTGATGAACCAGGATCAGGTGTCGATCCGATTGTAAAAAGAGAGTTTTGGAACCATATGTATGGCTTAGCTTCTAAAGGCGTCACCATACTGGTAACAACGCATTTTCTCGATCAAGCTGAGCTCTGTAACCGAGTAGCACTAATCTATCAGGGGAATTTAATTGAAGTAGGAGCTCCTAGAGAGCTCAAAGAAAAGGCAAAAACACAAGAAAATCAAGCTCCCACTTTAGAAGAGGCTTTTATCCACCACATTAAGCAATACGATGCCACAAGAAAAGAGAACTAAAAGTTTTAGTAAAAGGCGTCTATTTGCGCTCATTACAAAGGAATTTCAGCAGATCCTCAGAGATCCAAGCTCATTTCTAATTGCTGTTATCTTGCCCGCTATTTTACTCTTTCTCTACGGATATGGAGTATCACTCGATGCAAAAAAAATCAAAACAGGTCTTGTTTTAGAAGATACCTCACCAGAGGCTCATAGCTTTGCAAGATCCTATCTTAATTCAGAGTATTTTGATGTTCAAATAGGCAAGACTAAACAGGAATACATCCAAGAAATGCTCTATGGCTCAATAGATGGTCTTATCGTAGTCCCCTCATACTTTTCGCAGTTTCGAGAAAGACCCGCCTCAACTGCCCCCATTCAACTTATTGCAGATGGAAGCGAGCCCAATTCGGCTAGATTTTTCAATAATTATTCCACCGGCGCCTTTCTCAATTGGTTAAAACAAGAAAACGTCTCATCGGATACTTCTTTGAACAAATTTCTTATTCGAACAGATCCGAGATATTGGTATAACGAAGAGCTCGACAGCCACCACTTTCTTATTCCCGGCTCAATTGCCATCATCATGACATTGATTGGAACTCTTCTAACCTCTCTTGTCATAGCAAGAGAGTGGGAGAGAGGCTCCATTGAAGCCATCATATCAACACCGGTCTCTGTTTTTGAAATTATCCTCGGAAAAATCATCCCCTATTTTATTTTAGGTATGGGCTCGATGATCTTTTCCGTGTTTATAGCAGTCGTCTTTTTCGAAATCCCCTACCGAGGATCTTGGCTTGCACTTGTCTTTGTCTCTTCTTGCTTTCTACTAACAGCTCTGGGAACAGGTCTCATGATATCGACCTTAACAAAAAACCAGTTTGCAGCCTCACAAGCTGCACTAGTTAGCGCCTTTTTACCCGCATTTATCCTCTCGGGCTTCATTTTTGAAATTACAAGCATGCCTCTTCCCATTCAATGGGTTACATTGATTGTTCCTGCTAGATATTTTGTCACCTGTCTTCAAACTCTTTTTTTAACGGGAAATGTGTGGAGTCTCATTTTAAAAAACGTCGGATATATTATTCTCTTAGGAGTCCTTCCCTACTTGATCACAGTAAAAAAAACTGTAAAGAGGCTTGACTAATGGTTCACCGAATTTTGGCATTAATTTTGAAAGAATTCATAGCTATTTGGAAAGACACGAAGAGTAGAGCTCTTCTCATTATTCCACCAATTGTTCAATTATTGATTTTTTCCTTTGCAGCTACTCTTGATGTAAAAGATGTCACCATGGGGATATTGAATCGAGATGCAGGTAATCAAGGGTTTGAGCTTGCGCAAAGGTTTCATGGATCAAAAACTTTTGAAACAATCCACTACTTAAATTCTGTCAGCGAAATCACCCCTTTTATCGAAGAGCAAAAGGGAATCATGGTCCTTTCCATTGCTCCCGATTTTTCAGAAAAGATCAATGCCAATAAAACGGCAGATATTCAGCTCATATTAGATGGAAGAAAATCGAACACCTCCCAAATTGTTGCAGGCTATTCACAAAATGTGATCAGCAGATTCAACAATGATTTCGTAAAGTTTAAGGTAAAAGAGTGTCCTTGCACTGAGCTCGTAAATAGAAATTGGTTTAACCCTAACCTCTACTTCTATTGGACAAATGTCCCTGCTCTCGTAGCAATTCTAACCATGCTTATTGGGCTTTTAGTAACTGCTCTCTCTGTTGCAAGAGAAAGAGAGATGGGAACCTTCGATCAGCTTCTAGTCTCCCCCTTAAAACCTTTTGAAATTTTGGCTGGAAAGACCATTCCTGCAGTCATTATCAGCATCATTGAGGGCTCTATCATCGTGCTCATTGGTATCTATGCCTTTGGGGTTCCCTTCAATGGTTCGTTTTTTCTTCTCTACTCAAGCATGCTTTGCTATATCCTCTCGATTGTAGGAGTAGGACTCTTTCTCTCTTCGATCTGTAAAACACAGCAACAAGCTATTTTGGGAGCTTTTGTTTTTATGGCGCCTTCAGTCATGCTCTCGGGCTTTGCTACGCCTGTAGAAAATATGCCCATCTGGCTCCAACATTTGACATTGAGCAATCCAGTCCGATATTTTGTTACTATTTCTAGAGGAATTTTCTTAAAAGATATGCCAATTGGAGCTGTCTGGAGCTACACATGGCCTCTTATAATCATCTCTATATTTACTCTTAGCGGGGCTGGCTTTGTCTTTAAAAAATTCGTCAAAAGTTAAGCACCTTCCTAAGGCTTAAGAAATGCTGAAGAGCGCGGCTATGGCATCTAGTGTTTGCGTCCTAATTTATTAGAAAAAAATATTTCGAAAGCAGGTCAATCGGTTTTTTAAAAGACGAGTTGGCTTGGAAAGGAAATTTTCAAAATAGAGTTTT
>JAJFML010000071.1 GCA_021772195.1 Chlamydiota bacterium
AGGAGGAACCGTTCGTGGTAAAATGCATGCTCAGAAAGGAAAAAATCTAGTAATCAAGTTTCAAAGGTGGCTGAGGAACAATCCAACTGCAAACGAAAGTGATAAAGCTGCAGCTGAAAATATCCTCTTGGATTTGAAAAATGTTTTGGGAGAATAAAAGTGGATAAAGTAACAGAAAAAAATTTTGTTGAATCTCTGTTAAAAAGGTTTCCTGAATTTCAAGCCTACTGGGACAACTTTCTTAATGATTATGGTTCTATTGATGACGAAGGGATCTTTACGGAAGTAATGCCCTTTGCTGATTTTGTTATTGATGTTATTAAATCCAAAGATGAGAAAAAAATAAAAGATGTCTTTGATTTTATTGAATTACTAGTCTGTAAAGGTGATGACTCTGTCCAAACTGTAATGACAACTGGATTATTGGAGTATTTGATGAATAAAGATCCAGATGAAATCCAGTTTAGTTTTTTTGTTGAATTCATGGGTAAAGAAAGCGTCGAGTACTGTAAAGCTTGGGATAAATTTTGTGGAACAAAAACAGAGGGTCTTTGGGACAAGGATGAATAATCCTCTTTTTCGTCATTCACAGAAGCTCTGCAGCTTTGAACTAATAAAAATCAACATTACAATCTCTTAATAGATACAAACTAGGTAAACATATGACGCAAGAGCTTTCTTTATCAACATTTGCTAGCTCAAAACAGATATTTCAAGAGCCAGAAGATCTTTTTGCAAGAAATATGGCAACATTAAATGCTCTTCGAAGCTCTTCACAACCCTACGCACATCCACATCAAGAAAATAGGGTTGTAATTAGAGGAAATACTGAGCTTGCTTTCTCGGAGAAAATCTTTAAACCCAATACTTCATTTTGGAATATAGAATTGGGCTCTGATATCGATCGGAGGTCCGAAAAAAGCTTACAAAGTTGTTCTGCAGTAAAGGTGGAGCTCATTGTCTCTCCTAGATCCCCTATCTATACACCAATAGAAAGATCTCTTCACAAAATTGCACAGCAAGCCCATGTTATTTCAAGTCCCAATTATGGAACACTTCCCTCATACCATCGAAGTCTTGTAGTACACACTCCTCAAACATTAACTCTTCCCTGCAGAGGAGATGCCATGAGAGCTATTCAACTGCCCTCAATGGAATTGCAGTCTATGTGTATGCAAAATCTAAGGGAGCTTCAGGCTATCAAAGTAGAACTGATTTTATCTCCCAAAAGAGAACTCTTTTCAGGATCTGATCGAGCTTTTATAGATCGTATGGCTACTAAATTCTTCCAACAAACACCTCCTTCTTCCGCTCTACAAAGAGCCCCATCTAATCTTTGTTCAATGGAAGAGGTTAGAAGAATGACATCTGGTTACAACCCCAAAATATTCCTATCAGGAATGAACGGAATAAATACAACAAAAGCTGAAGCCGCCTCACACCAATCATATGTACAAAAATTGGCTGGTCAAAAAGTACACTGGGTTTATAATCGCTCCCATGGAGCAATTCTGGATTTGGTGGAAGTTTTTTCCATGAATTACTTAGGATTCTCACCTAATACAGCTAAAGAACTTCAGGTTAATTGGGCAGCCTTCCATGAAAGAAACTTAGGGAATCCTGATGAAAAACTCTTTCATACATGCCATAGCCAAGGAGCCATACATACATATAATGCCTTGAGAAATTGTCCATCAGAAGTACGAGATCGTGTAATTGTATTGGCTATTGCACCTGCTAAAATCATTCCTCGTGAAATGTGTTACAGATCGTACAATTATGCTAGTAAAAAAGATATTGTGCATTTTGGAGAGTTAGTTACTGCGGGCTTTTTCAATTCAAGTGAAACTGGAAATTCTAAGTATATGGAAATAATGCTAGAGAATAGAGAACAATTAATTCTCCTTGACCCTCACCCTGGATCTACAGATATAGACCATGACTTTCAAAGTCCTACATATAGAAGAGTAATAATTGATCATCTAAAAAAATATCTTCAAAGAGGTAATCGATGAAATTCCTTTTATTCTCACTCATATTCATAACTTTCACTAGTTGTAACTCAAACAGCTTTTCCAGCTATAAGCCAAGTGAAAAAGAAAATCTTGCTAACGAAATCTCTAACAAAGTAGCTCTTCAATTAAAAAATTCCTTTGATCTCAAACCTTTCGGATCAGGAGGACAAGCAATGTATGATATTGAAATGCTAGCACTGTCATTTATCTATAATAAAGAAATTGATATTGAAGAAGCTAGAGAGTTGCTCATTAACTCTGTAAGTATCTTTGTGAAAGCGGTAAATGATGATAAACGAATACATTCTTATCTAGGTAACTATCCTTTTGCACCCAAAAATATTGAAATAAGTATCTACTTACAAAGCTTTGACAGACAAGACCCCGCTCCTGGAAAACTATCAATAGTTGCAGCAAGAGATGGAGTCTTCGAATACATGATTGAAGAGCCCAAAACTATGAAACTTATCGATATCTATAAAGAATCCTATGACGAGGCCCTTTTAAGAAAACCCATCTCATGGAACTCTTCAACTCAGACAATTACTAAGAAAGTTTCACCCCAAGGTTCCAAGAATAATTATCGATAACAGAAAACAATTAATCCTCCTCGATCCTCATCCCGATGCAAAAGGGCCAAATCATGGATTTCAAAGCCCAACCTTTAGAGGTGTAATTCTAGAACATATTGAAGCATATCTTAAAAGAGGTAACCGATGAAATTTCTTATACTCTTCTTGATATTTCTTAATTTAGCAAGCTGCTCTTCAAATAGCTTTTCCAGCTACAAACCGAGTGAAAAACAGAAGTTAGTAAATGAGATCAGACAAAAAATAGCCCTACAACTAAAAAATGATTTAGGTCTTATGCCATTTGGCACTGCAGGGCAGATGATGTATGATATTGAAATGCTTGGTCTTTCTTTTATTTACAATAAGGAAATTGATATTGATGAGGCTAGGGATTTGCTCATTAATTCTGTTAATACCTTTGTAAAAGCTATAAATGAAGATGAAAGAATACACCCCTATCTTGGAAATCATCCATTCGAACCCAAAAATGTTGAAATCCGTATCTTTTTTAGAAAAAAAGATAATTATGATGTCACCCAAGGTAAGTTGTTTATAGCTTCATCAGTTAATGGAAACTTAAAATATAAAATTGAAGACCCCAATACAGATCGATTGAAAACTATTTATAAAGAATCTTATCAGGAAGCTCTATTGAGAAGACCCATATCTTGGAACTCTTCAACTCAGACAATTACTAAAAAGACTTCAGCCCTGTAATCTAAAACAGCCCCCTTTAAGATTTTTAAAGGAGGCCCATTTTGAACTTGGTCTATATTAGGAATATTAAGACTAAAAGCCTATGCCAGCAGATAGTTCGACTTGAGGGCCTGGAAAGGACTTTCCATCCATAACAGGCACTGCAGGTTGACTTATGGTTAGCTCGGAAAAACTTAAAAATTCCTGATTATGTGCAAATTCATATCCAGCTGTAACGCTGGGAATGATTCCCACAAAATCACATTTTTCATTTGCTAAACCTCCCCAAGCAAGACCTCCACCTAAGTAAGCTGTCTTTTCAGCCTCAGGTGTAAAGTAATGAAGGTAGGATACTTTTGGAGCAGTCCAAAATACTTGAGACTTGTGATAGTCACTTCCCTGGCCATTAATGGAAATGTCAGCAGCTCCATTACCTGCTATTCTTCGGTAACCGAGGCCTATTCCAGGAACAGGTGCAGCGGCATGTGCAAGATCTCCTTCCGCTGTTGAAAAACGGACATAAAAATAGCCATTTTTCTCTCCTTGAATATCTTGTAATCTCGTTTGAGGATCAATCAATACATTGGGAGTAATAGGATCTATAGTTTCATTTGCAAAAGCAATTGTAGATACCAAAAGTGCTAGAATTGTCTTTTTCATATTTCCTCCTTGGGTTTACACAAAAGAGTTCAAGAATTGGTTTTTGAACTCTTTTATGCATTGGAAAGGCGGATATATTAAAAACAGAAACAAATTAAAGTCAATTTAAGTTGAAAATGCAGCGATTATTAATTTTAAATAATTAAAAACCTACACCTGTAGAAAACTCAAAATGTGGCCTTAGTAAATTAAGGGTAAAAGGTGCCCCCAAAATACTAGCAAGAGCGATAACAGGTTGACTAATAGTGAATTCTGCAAAGCTAAGGACAGGAACTCCATGAGAAAATTCATAGCCCAGAGAACCATTAGCAATAACCCCTACAAATTCAGCGCCCGCGAGTTTTGTTGTTCGATTCACAAGACAGCCAAGTGCTAGACCGCCTCCAAAATAGAGAGATCTATCCCCTTCAGGATTGAGATAATGAAGATAAGAAGCTCTAGGTAACGTAAGAATAAATTGCTTTCTCCCCTTCTGAATATTCATAGATACATCTATAGCGCCTCTATTTACGAAAACACGCGCCCCTACTCCGCCCCCAATTAAAGGTACATATAGAGGGTTAGAGACATCGGCCTGTGATGATGAAAAACGAAAATAAAAAAACCTAGTATTGTCAGAAAAAAGCTCTTCTAGCTTTTCAAAATAGGATATATCTTTCTTCTTCGGATAGGAGAAAATTGTTGTTTCATCAGAAAAGAGCAGAGAGAGACATAATATAAGTGCCAAAAAAATGGCTTTTTTCATAAGAAGTCCGAATTAAAAAAATTAAGCATTGATTAGGTTAAATTGTTGTTTAAAAGAGTCAGTTTCCCTAACTAAATCAAATGCGCTTTCAGAAATTTCTTTTTCTAGAATAGGAAGATATTCATCACCAAACTGCGAGGCGGTAGAGAGCCATGCTCCCGAATGCTGAGGGCGGTTTAGTTTAGCAAATGCTTTTGCATTGAGTAGAGCAATCTCGAATGTAGGATCAATTTCGTAGATCTCGCGAGAATAGGATGAAATGATCTCGTAGTTACCTTCGGCATAGGCAAGTTTACAAAGGAGACACTTTCCCCTTTTAAGGATTTGATGATCGGAATTAAGAAGCAATTGATAGGACTTTTGGAGATTTTCTTGCTGAAAATAGACTTCGGCAAGAGACTCATGCGCTAGATTTTTCACCTTTTGATCAGATGTTTTTAAAAGTCTTTTGAGAATCGTTTTCGCCTTTTCTAGATCTTTCGCCTGCAGAGCATCTACACCGCTTAGGTATGATTTATAAGGACTAAGAGGGACTTTTGTTTTATTAAGATATTGATAGCTTTGGACGGCAAAGATAACTAGCATTACTGCAAAGAAATAGAGCCCGCGGGAAAAGAGGTAGGGCGCTGCAATAAGAGTGACTGCAATACCTACCTGATGACTCATCCTATGTCCCTTTTCCCCAAACTTCTTCTCTAGAAGATAACGAAGGAGGTGTCCTCCATCTAGATTGCCTATTGGAAGCAAGTTAAAAAGACACCAGAGAATATTTAGACGCATGGTGATATAAAGTGCAAAATGAACCATGGAGCTCTGAGGGAAAAGATCCATTTTGAGTAGGTAAAAAGGGATAAATATCAGAAGGCTTTCGAATAAAGGACCATTTAGGGTGATCAGAAATTCTTGTTTAGGTGTAAGTCCCCTACTATCATATAAGGCTTTTCCACCAAAAGCTTGTAAAATGATTGCTGGCTCTTTGCCAAAACGTTTCGCTGTAGATGCATGACCATACTCATGAACAAGTAGGCTTATGAATACGATGGCACCGACAATGAGAGATTCCACAGAAAAACCCATAAAAATATTTGTAAAAAGGAGTAGAAAAATCCAGAAAGAGGGGTGAACATGAACAGGGATATTTATAAATTTAAAGTTCAAAGCCTTCTCCATAGAGATGTTTTTGAGAACATCTTAAGGCATTATACTTTTTTATTGCATTTTTATTTCGCAGATTTCTATAGTGCTGTGCCAAAAAAAAAAAGGACGGTAGCCATGTCATTAATCACTCAAGCAGTACAAAGTTTTCACCAAAAGGTGCACGACCATAACTCTAACATTAGGAATCGAGAAGCCCTTGAAAGAAAAATGTGTGATGACAAAACAGATCTTTTCAATGCTTTAACAGTATTGACGATTGCAAAGGTAGCTTTTGCAGTGTTTCGCGGCACCTCATTTTTTGGTTTAATTTTAACAGGACTTGCTCTCGGAGCGCGCGAAATTGTTAACAAATCTTTTAAAATGGGACTACCTGATAGCGACAGAATTGGCTTTGAAGCTAGCGGTGTGCTACCAAAAATTGTCCACCAATGGGGAAGTTATCCTATTTTTCTTAAAACAGATACATGCAAAAGCGGAAAGTGGGTTGAAATGACAGAGCTAAATAGCGCCAAAGACTAATAAAGTTATTTTAATGTAATCTTTATTTAATATTGTTTTGAAATGAACATTTCTGTAACCTTCCAGCCAATCAATTTACGAGGTAACTATGGATCTATTAAAAACCGCAGCTGTTAGATTTGACCAAGCATGTCAAGATCTTGCAAGCTATGCTGAAAGAAATGATAGCGAGCTCTTAGGGATAGACGTATCCGGTTTAGACAAAGGCGCTTTAGTTAAAGAAATTAAGACTTCAGTTTACAATGTAAGTTCAATTGTTTTAATCACGACAGTTGCATTTGCAGCTTTAAAAGTTTTTTCACCCCATCTATCTCTACTCTTGGGTCTTTTGTCTCTTGCAGGCAGATCCATTGCAGATCACTCCTTTACAGAATCTTCTGTAGCTGGAAGAGTTGCAGGAAAAGTTGGCCTTGGCAGGATTGCTAAACCAGAAGTAAAATTTTCTTTAGCTGGCTATACAGTTCTTTACAAACAACACGCTTTATAATTCATTTTGAGCACTCATTAGAGTGCTCTATTTTTCAAAGAAATATTTATGGATCTTCTTTATTCAGCCGCGAATTCCATTCATACA
>JAJFML010000072.1 GCA_021772195.1 Chlamydiota bacterium
GTGCGACATGATAAGTTGCGAAATGAGCGTGTGACCTACAGTTGGAATGATGCTTATAATAATTATTCAAGATAATTAAAGAGTTTATATACGAGTTAATTTTTAGCCATATGATCGCCCTTTTAAACGCCGATAAAAATAAGTATTGTAACAATTATAATGTATTTTTCTCAAAGTCGCTTCAAGCTGAATCTGTATTATAATCTACTTTTCAGACTTCCTAACTTCTTCTTCAATGTGCTCGATGATCTTTCCTTTAGTGACAAGTAAGTAGGTCAAAGCTAATAATAGACTGATGCTAATATGGTACCAATCGTTGTAGTGTAATGGTCCAATTGGAATCACACCATTTTTCATCAGCTGCTGCATAAGACCCGACCCAAGGTTTAGTATAAGCAGCCCTAGAAGTGATATGTAAACCATGATGTTATGTTTTATAATTAGATAGATCGTCAAAATGATCACAATGACGTGTGAATATACATGAAAAGCAACAACAGCTATGTATTGGCTCGATATGACTACTGCTACAAGGTAGAGTATAAGTGATGCTCTTAAAAAGTGTTTAATAAAAATGAACTTTCCCTGCATTAGAGGCTCAAAGAAGATCCACATAAAATAGTATTCCGAGAAACCAATTCCCATGACTGTTATTAACCAGAGTCTACTTAAAATACCTTGAGATGAAACTTTTTCAGAGAGAACTGAGTAGAATGTGTTATTTATCCAATTAGTGAAACTGTTTAAGGTATCCATTTCGTAGAGTTCTATTGCATGAACTATTCCTCCAATACCTGCTGCCATCCCAAAAAAAATCATAAATCCGACAACATTGTGATATTTAGAAGTTTTTCTATGCAAGAAAATGGCGCACGTAAATGCTACAATTGAGATTAAAAAATTAAATGAGACATACATATGCATTGTTTTTTCTTTTCCATTTCCTGTAACAGGAGTTTTTATATTTACCCATCTCTTATTTAAGAAAATCATAAATTAAGTTTTTTGCAAAGAATATAATGAATATTTAACTATTGCAAAATATTTAGTTTAGTTAGTTTTAATTGTTTGTTTCGCTTATAATCTCTAGCGAATACAGTAGGTGGTTTAATGGGTCTTTCAGTCTCAAATACAAAGTATTTCCCAACTTGTAGGCAATTTCAGCAAGCGCTTGTAGGGGGGGATTTCATGGAAAAGACCCATCCTGATGCACATTTATTCATGAAGTCAAATAATCTTTTTGGGGCATATGTAAAATTTGGATGGAAGGTGAGCTATCACCATGATGAGCCTGAATTCCTCTTCAAAGGCACCTATCTGCCCTGGTCTCAAATTAAAAAAGAGCTTTTCCCTGAAGGATCAAAGAAATATGTTTTGCCGCATGGCTATATATTTACAGAATTTGAAGGGATTACCGAGCAAAATGGAGCAAACTGGACGGAGCTAAAGCCGATTTTTAAAGACCGCCTCGACCCAAGGCCTGGTAAGGTGTTTATTGAAATTGTAACAAACGGCAATTTTTTCAACCGTCATGCATATATTAACCTCATTGATAAAGAGTCTAAAGTGATGCAGGTTGGTTTTTGTGGGAAAATAAATGCTCTCTTTCCATTTCGAAATCAAAAGGGAAAGCTGATGAGTCCAGATCCTTGGGGATACCGCTTAGCAGATGTAAGAAGAACAAGAATTGAGCTCACAGAGGAGCAGTTTACAAAAATAAAAAACCGAATTGAAACAGACCAACGAACAAAAAACCTCCACTTTAACCTTCTGACTAGAAATTGTACGGCTTATGTGGGAGAAATCTTAAGGGAAATTGGTTTGAAAGTTCACATTCAGGAATACCCGGAACAGATTCTTGCAAGGGTACTTTTTAACTCTATGGGCATAACCATTCCAAAGAAGCTTTTAAAAGGTCTTCATGTTTTTGGTGCTTTCATTAGGTACATTCTTTTACCTGTATACTCTCTTTTTATCTATATTTTGGGAGCAAAGTATACCGATGCTAAGATGAAAAAGGTAACTCAAGAGCACTCACATGAATGGGTAAAACAACCAAGAGCTCCTTTCTCTTCTACAAAAAAAACCATTATGTGTCAGGACATCAATCTTTTTACAGGATGGAAACTTCTCGACTTTCAAAACTGGGTTAGAAGAAGCCGTGTATTGACTTATGAGAAGGTTTTGAAAGAATTTCAAGAAGCAAGTCTTACTAAAGAGCTGACAAAAGAAGAAGAGGCTAGATTTGAAGAGAGGCTCTTTTCTGCAATGTATGCTCTTCCTCCGAAAGATCCTAATCGGGGACTAGCTCTTAGACCTAGACCTGCTCTTCTTGCTTAAGGAAAATCTGAATAATGCATCTTTTCTCAAAAGAGGCATTATTCAGTTTCTCCTTAAGTAAGTAGGATTCCATAGCAATTTTAGATTCGTAATTGGTATAAAATCGCCTTTTCCCCTATGATCTCATCTAAATCAAATGCCGGTGTGGCGAAATGGTAGACGCGGTAGATTCAAAATCTGCTCTTCTTTGAAGGTGCTGGTTCGAGTCCGGTCACCGGCATTACATCTTTAGGAGTCATCTCATGTGCAAAACTCTTCTTTTGTCTTTTTTACTCTCTTTAACTTTTACTCTCCAGGCGGATTTAGACTGGGCTAAAAAGCAGGTAGAAAAATACCAAGAAATTAAGTGGCTTGGAAAAAGGGAGGTTAAAGGAACCGAAGAGGCAAATGCAACGGAAGGCGAGGCCTACTCTGTTCAGATCTTTGGAGAGAAGTTTATCGAGTTTGATCGTACTCTCATGACACTTCATTGTCTTGACCTTATGTTAGATGGAACGTACCAATCTTACCTAAAATTTACCGATGCGCAGCCAAAGGGTGTAAAGCTATCTCGCAGGGGATTTTTAGACCTCCACTTACAAGGACAGCGACTTTTGAAGTCGAGATGGCAAGGACTTAGCGAAAAAGAGATGCGCGCTTCTATGGAAGTGGCCCTTGTCTTAGGTGATATGGGTAAAAGCAAAACTGCTAGGGACCTTTTTGAGAAATATGGCGCGCGCGCGCCTGATCATGATGATTTTTATGGTGAGGCTCTAAAAATATTAGAAGAGCAACCACAGCTTTGTCCCTCATTTGCAAAACTTTCAGCAGCATCAAAAAAACTCCTTTGTAGAGTAGCTAATCTTGCTCACTTTGGCCATATCACCCACCTAGAAGGTGGAAAGGCGATGTATAAAAAACTGAAGGAGAGTGAGATCGCAATTAAAGATAAGATGGCTCTCTCTTTTGATTTATTTGTTCATACTGCAGATGTAGCGGGTGCTTTAGGTCATGTTAATAAGGACTCTTCCATTGTTTATAATGAACAGACCCATCTGGCAATGAAGGAGATGGGAGAATCTATCTACACTCTGTCTGATCCAGACAAAACAGAGATCGATGCTTTTAACACCTACCTATCTAAAAGAGCTGAATGGCTAGGTCTTGATTCTGAGAATAAAACGCACCGCGTGCTCACTAGAATCGGGGCAATGCTTAGGCTTTTTTCAAAAGAAGAAGGAGAGGTTTTAAAGAGAGCTGTATCTCACCTAAAAGAGGAAGAGCGAGCAAAGATCATTAACCACTTGGATGTGCAAGAAAGCTCTTTTGAAGGAAGAACACCTACCTATATACCTGCCGTTCTTGTCAATCTTATGGGCAATAAGGATCTTGGCTCTTCAAAGGATGAGAGGCTTGAAAAAGCCATTTTTCTAGGCCTTCCCTTTATCTCTCGAGTATTAGATAAACACTCAGAGTTGCTTTCCCAGTTGAAATTTGATCCTCAAATCCCTCTCAACTTCAATCAGATTGCAGGAGTTGCGAAAAAAGATCCATCTGATATAGAGCTATGCCTTTTTGATATTGATGATCAAGGCGCCGTTTTCCTCTACGAGAAAGGCGATTTTGAATCTTTGCAAAATGAAGAGAGATGGGAGGAGATGGTTCTTCTTGGTGAAAAAATATTGAGCCTAAATCCAACCAAAGATGAACAATTTAGGATCTTGAATCAGCTTGTGAGTAGCTATTTTTATCTTGGAAACTACTCCTATGCATTAGAAAAAGCTAACCAAATGATAGAGTTAGGAGAGGTTTTGAATGATTCTAGAGCGTTTGTGACGGGCCTTTACAAATTATCTGCCAGTTTGAGGGCACTTGGTGAAAAGAAGAATGAAGAGATGTTTTTTAAACAAGCTCTTGAATATTGTGAAAAAGCCCTAAATCTCTGTAATGAGCGTTGTTCAGAGGATAGTTTATTAAGAGCAAAGGTTCTCTTCAATCTAGGAGCTGCTAAATGCGATCACCCATCAGGTGATCATCTCAGCGGAATAGAAGATTACCAAAAAGCGCTTGAGCTCTTCTCTTCATTAGGCGAGAAAAATTACCATCAAAGAACACTAATCAGGTTAGGAAAAGCTCATCTGCTAAAGCAGGACCTTGAACAAACAAAGGTCTTTCTTGATCAATTAGATGGAGATAAAATGAATAAGAGAACAAAGATGCATCTCTTATATCTACAAGCTCAGGTCCAAATTCTTGAAAATCCATCTGAGGCTGCGAAGTCAATTGAACAAGGAAAAAAACTGGCCAAATCTTTAGATGCTGCGGAAGAGCTCTCCCGTTTTGAAGCTTTATCCAAAGCTATTTCAGTGAATTAATTTTTTTTTATTTTTTAAGTTTTTTTTGAATTAATAAAACAAACAAAACCATTGCTTTATGGTTTGTTTGTTTTGTTTATAAAAAAATAATTTGAATTAATAAATGGTTTGGTGTCAAAATGAGCCTATAGGCGGGGGGAATCGGTCTAAAGAAGAATGAAGACAGGTTCTTAAAAACGTCCAAACATGACCAGGAGAGGGGGATATGGGGCCCCTGAATCCAAAAAAGCCAGGGAGGAGAAAAATGTCAGAGTTTGAAAATACACCAAATCAAGAAGCGTCTCAAGCAGAGATTCAGAACGAAGCAAATGCACCAGCAGCTCAACGCGAAGTTAATATCGATTGTAATTCATTTGGGAAAGTAAGCGAGCCTCAAGCTCACCTGTTTGATCCTGAAATCACATTACCAAATAACTCAGAAAAATTATGCATGAATCTACTTCAACCGCTTGTAGATGAGATTGATCACTTAACTTGCGGAGATATTTCTGATATTCAAAAGCTTCAGAAATCAATCGACGCTTGGGAAGCCAAAGTAGAAGAGAACAAAATGCTAATGGATAAAAATCGTGCTGTTATCAGAAATAACAAGGAAGCTACCAATCTCGATCAGCAAAATAGAGATTACTGGTGGAGACGTGCTGATAATGTACTAGGCGACTTTAAATCTGCATTAGCTGCAAACCACATCAATGATTGGTCTTGGTTTATTAAAAAGCACGGTATCAAAGATCTAGAAGGCTCAGCTCTAAATGTTGAACATGATCAAATTAATGATCTCTGTAGAGATGGTGCTGATAAGCTGGCTGGTAAATACCGAACAGCTGGTGACAAGTTTGATAGTTCTAAAAGAGATAGAGAAGATATCAGCTTTCGTTTGATCTCAGAAAATGGTCGTTTAAGAGTAACAAACGAGACGCTTCAAACGTACATTCAATCGACTTATCAAGCGCGAATTGAGCCACTTCAAGATGGTGTACTTCTTATGAAAGAACTTGGGGCTAAAATGAGAGCATACATGTCTTCAAATGATGCAAGATTCGGTGATTTAAGAGGTTGGGCTGAGAACTTTTTAAACCAGTATCTCATAGAAAACCCGCGTACACCGCAATCTGCGATCAATGAGTTTAGAAGAGTGGCATCAATTCCTTTGCCTTCTGAAAATAGCTAAACTTTTACGATCTGCTTAAAGAATCTCTGGTAAGGAGTAATCCGTTGGATTGCTCTGATAACGATGAGAGTAAGTGGTAACGCTTACTCTCATTTTTTTAAGGTGTTTATTTTAAGAAGATTAAGGTTCCTTCACCTCGTTGAACGAAAAGACACTCTTGAGCTTGAAGTTTTTCATTTCTTTTTAAAATAAAATCTGCTACACTAGTGAGTGAATTTGTGCTTCAAAAGCCTTTATTATAAGAACTTAATATGTCGAACCTATTAAAAAAATGGGGCATTATTGGCCTCGAATATCTAATAATTCTATTCTCCGGATTTATGGTTTGGAAATGGGATGACCTATCTCAAAAAGTTGCGCCTACCTCTTATTGGACTCAGAAAGTTGAGACGATAGAGAAGGAAACAAAGCTTGAAAATATGCGCATTCGTGATCTCGAAATCTCTCTAGAGAAAGAAAACCGGGTTTTAGATCTTAATATTGAAAAGGCAGTTTGTAGAGCTGAAACTAGCGAAAAAGATGTTGAAAGCCTAAAATCAGCTACACTCAACCTTCATAAGAATAAGGTGGCTCACCTTCAAAAAGAGCTCGATCTTAAGAAAAATGAGCTTAGCCTCTCAAAAGAGAGATTAAAGCTTGCAAGGTCAAAGCTCAATGAGCTCAGACACACCTAATATCAAGATTGACATTTTCTACCTTTAGTTGATAAGTTTTCTGGGGATTATTACAAGGATTCTCATGAAAAAATATATCTTACTCTTTTTTTCAATTTTTATTTCTCATTGTTTTGCCACAGATCTATATGACTCTGTTGTCATTGGAGGCGGCCCTGGTGCAGTCACCGCTGCCCTATATATGGCTAGATCGGGTATAGATCCTCTTATTATTGAAGGAAAAGAGCCTGGCGGGTTGATCGCGAAATCTCATATCGTTCAAAACTGGCCAGGAGAAAGAGAGATTGCAGGTTTTGATCTCTCACTCAAACTTCGTGAGCAAGCGGAAAAAAATGGCTGTGTCTTTATCTCAGAAGAGGTTGTAGCTGTCGATTTTTCTAAAAAACCCTATAGATTGACGCTTAAAAATGTGGGCACATCAAAAAAGAGAG
>JAJFML010000073.1 GCA_021772195.1 Chlamydiota bacterium
CTCTTAATTTTTTGGATCAGCTCTTTATAAATCCGAAGCCTACTAAAATGGCCAATGCAAAGCGGATGGATGACATGAACATAACAAAGATCCTCTTCCGATTCATACATCCCTAGAAATTCATCAAACCAAATCCTTCCCACAACTTCAGGATCAACAGGAGATGGGAAAAGCCCAGGAATTGCAAAATCTAGAAAAGAGGTTGTATCGATGAGCTCATATTTTGTTGGAATTTGGATGAGATCATGCTCAATGTAAGGTGAATCCTGAGCACAAGCACTGGCATCATATAGGAATCCAAACTCCAGTAGAAGCTCATAAGTGTTCTCTGACTGATGCAGATAAGGCGCACGATACCCTGAGGGTCTCAAGCCCAAAACCTGATTAAAGACAGCTATCCCCTTTTCAATCTGCTCTCTCTCTTTTTCAAGAGATAACTCATTTGGCGAGACATGATCAAAGCCGTGATGTCCTATTTCATGACCAGCATCACAGACTTTTTTGCTGGAATCGGGGAATTTCTTAACAACTGCCCCTGGAATAAACCAAGTTGTCTTAATCTCTTCTCTTTTAAAGAGATCCAGCACTCGGTCCACTCCCACATTTTGCCCATATGCATACCTTGAGAGCGTAACTAAGTCTTGCTTGACAGGATTTGAATCTCCATCCTCATCAACGGTAAAACAAACTGTAATCTCTTTAGAGGCCATTTTTTCTCCTATTCATTATCAACAACATCTGGATATTTCAAAAAATATTTTACTCCACTTTCAATATAGTCCCCCATAGGAATTGTCAAATTATTTCGGCATTGTTGATTTTTTTTACACGAATCTCTCCAGTTTTATTTTCTAGGAAAAATCTCTGATAAAAGCATTTGCCATTCGATTAATTGCTGTATTTTAGATTTTTCACAAAATCACCGTAAAAATCAATTTTAGCCTCTATTTTTTCGATGATTTGAAATATAGCAGTTATTCAGTCATTCCTAAAAGAATGCCATTGCAGAATTTGATTAGATCTGCAAACTGTTGAATGAGGAGATTTTATGAATAAAGGCACGGTTATTGAAATTCGAGGAAGTGTTGTCCATTTTTCTTTTGATGTCTCATTACCGAAAATTCATTCCCTAGTTTATGTCAAAAAAGAAGAAGAGCGCATTTATTTCGAAGTGATCAATCAATTATCCGATACTCATGCACAAGGAATCGCTCTCCAATCAACAGATGGAATTTCAAGAGGTATGATTGCTATTGATACCGGCGAAGAGATTAAAGTCCCTGTTGGAAAAGAAATTCTCGGACGAATATTCAATGTTTTTGGTGATACAATTGACGAAAAAGAATCTCTTGAAAATCTGCCAAGAAGAACAATTCACCCTCCCTTTCTTCCAATGAATCGTCACTCTGCAAAAAAGTAAATTCTAGCTACAGGCATTAAGGCAATTGATCTTTTGAGCCCCATTGAAAAAGGGGGAAAAGCAGGGATGTTTGGCGGCGCCGGTGTGGGAAAAACAGTTCTTATTATGGAAATGATTCACAACATGGCGGCCTCACAGAAAGGAGTGAGTTTTTTTTGTGGTATTGGAGAGCGAATACGTGAAGCTGAAGAGCTCTACCGTCAAATACAACTGCAAGGCATTTTAGACAAAACTGTCTTGGTGTTTGGGCAGATGGATGAACAGCCTGGCGCCCGTTTTCGGGTCGGACATAGCGCACTGACAATGGCAGAGTATTTTCGTGATGATCAAAAGCAAGATGTCTTGATGCTCATTGATAATATTTTTCGTTTTATCCAAGCAGGCAGTGAAGTTTCAGGTCTTTTAGGTCATCTTCCCTCTCGGGGTGGATATCAACCCACTCTTGCGTCCGAATTATCAGAGATCGAAGAGAGAATTTGTTCGACGAATGAGGCTTCCATTACTTCGATTCAAGCGATTTATGTCCCTGCAGACGATTTCACTGACCCCTCTGCTATTCACACCTTTAACCACCTTTCAACAACAGTTGCGCTCTCAAGAAAAAGAGCCAGCGAGGGGCTATACCCAGCAATTGATCTTCTTCAATCACAATCAAAAATGCTAAATCCCGAGTTTGTTGGCCTGCGCCATTACACAGTCGCAAAGGAGGTAAAACGGACTCTTGCTGAATATGAAAATCTGAAAGATATCATCGCGATTTTAGGATTTGAAGAGCTATCAAAAAAGGACCAAAAAATAGTTAGTCATGCAAGAAGACTCGAAAAATTTTTAACACAGCCTTTTTTTATGACAAAAGCATTCACCTCTCTTGAAGGAAAGTTTGTTACGTTAGAAGAAACAATTGAAGGATGCGAGGAGATACTACAGGATAAGTATGCTGATCTAAATGAAAGCGCTTTATATATGATAGGAAATATTCGCGAGGTGAAAAGAAATGATCCTTAAAGTGATTACACCCATTAATATTATCACAAAGGAAAAGGTGGTAAAAGTTATCGGAGAAGATCCTGATGGGAGTTTTGGAATCCTTCCCAAACATATTGACTTTGTAACAAAAATTGTTCCTACCATTTTGGTTTATACCGATGAGAAAGGAGAGGGATACATTGGCGTCGATGAAGGCATACTAGTAAAACAGCACGATGTCATCCAAATCTCCGTTCAAGCAGCTTTTGAAAGTCGCAACCTTGGCCAGCTACATAATGAAATGGACATATACTTTAAAAAACAAGAAGAAGAAAAAACAGGTTTGGAATCAACAAAGCTCGAACTCGATATTGTAAAGAGTTTCTATGACCTAAAGGTGCTTTCCAAATAATGAAGCAAAAAAAGCGATTCAGCAAATTACTAAATACGATTCAAAAGAAAGAGAAACAAATGCTTTACACAAAAATGCATAAAAAAAATTGGATATTTTGGATTGGCTTTAGTACTTTCGGATTAATTGGGTGGTCTGTGATTGTACCCACAATGATTGGATTGACAGTAGGCATTTGGATCGACCAAAAATGGCCCTCTCCTATTTCATGGACTCTAACGCTTACAATGACAGGGCTAATATTGGGATGTTTAAGTGCTTGGATTTGGATCAAGAAAGAAAGAAAGGATATAGAAAAAGAAAAAAATGACCGAAAATAACTGGATAGCCTTTTTGGCTTTATTGTTCTTAGGAGCTCTCATGGGGCTAGCGTATTTAGGTCTCTTATGGATTTCTGTGAAAAAATTCACCCAAAATGCTCAATCTATTTTTCAAACTGTTTTTGGTTTTTTTATTCGATTGGCCTTGATCGGCATCTCTTTGATTTATATTGCCAAATGGTTTCAATTTCAGGGAGTTTTGATATACTTACTAGGATTTTTTATCGTGAAAAAAATCGTCCAAAGGAAGAACTATGGATATCACTCCTGATACAATTATCTACTTCCAATGGAAATGGATTACTATTAATGCCACACTTGTAAATACCTGGTTCGTAATGAGTGTTATTACCGTGATCTGCTGGTTAATTGCCCGCAATATTTCATATGATCCAAAAAAGATTCCCCGATTTCAACATGCCTTAGAAGTCATTGTTGGCTATATGCGAGATCAATTACGTGAAGTCATTGAAAACAATCCCGCTCCTTTTATCCCCTTTTTAGGCACCCTTTTCCTCTTTGTTTCCATGTCCAATTTTTTCAGTTTTATCCCCTTTTACTATCCCCCAACCGGCTCTTTATCCACTACAGCGGCTCTTGCAAGTTGTGTTTTTTTAGCCGTTCCCTTTTTTGGCATTCGAAAATTGGGGATAAAAAAATACTTCATGCAATACTTCCAACCAACTTTTATAATCTTCCCCTTTAAAGTAATCGGAGAAATCACCCGTACACTTGCACTTGCGATTCGACTTTTTGGCAACATGATGAGTGGAACTCTTGTTGTACTAATACTAGTTTCGGTAGCTCCTCTCTTTCTTCCAATTTTAATGCAGGCATTAGGTCTTTTGATCGGACAGATTCAAGCCTATATTTTTGCAGTACTTGCAACGATTTTTATTTCCTCGGGGATGCGCGTTCAAATTAACAAAAAAGGAGAAAAACAAAATGGATAACATAACCATGATTGGCATAATTTCTATTATTATTTCAGGTATGACAATTACAATTGGTTCGATAGGACCTGCAATTGGAGAAGCGCTCGCTCTTTCGCGTGCTTTGGAATCCATCGCCAAGCAACCTGATGAAGCCGGAACTATCTCTCGAACCCTTTTCGTAGGACTAGCAATGATCGAATCGACTGCGATCTACTGCCTGGCAGTTTCCATTATCTTGCTCTATGCCAACCCCTTTTGGAACTACTTCATTAAACAAGTAGGAGCTACAGGATAGTGAAAATTGATCTATTTACTTTTATTTCCCAAATAATAAATTTTGTTATATTTGTTATTCTTCTCTATTTTTTCCTTTTTAAAAAGATTATTCAAGCGATTGATAACAGAGAAAAAAACCTCCGAGATGAATTTGAAAAAGCGGAAGAGAGAAACCAAGCTGCAGAAAAAGACCGTACTAAGTATGAATCTCTTCTACATGATCTTGATTCTGAAAAGAAAGATCTTAGATTTAAAGCCGTCGAAGAAACTGAAAAAGA